>JASMAJ010000024.1 GCA_030754395.1 Candidatus Thalassarchaeaceae archaeon
GATTGAGATTGAGTTTAAAAATAAAAACGTTCTCCTAGTTGATGACTCAATCGTAAGGGGACACACTTCAAAAAAGATAATCCAGATGGTAAGAAATAATGGCGCTAAAAAAGTATATTTTGCAAGTGCTTCTCCACCTATCAGATTTCCTAATGTGTATGGAATTGATATGCCTGCCAAGCACGAATATGTTGCTCACAATCGAACCATAGATGAGATATGTGAAAATATAGGTGCTGACTGGCTGATATACCAGCGCCTTGATGACTTAGTAGAAGCCTGTTTAGGAGATCCTAATACTAATCTTGCAAAGTTCGACTGTTCTTGTTTTGATGGTAAATACGTGGCCGGAAGTATTGATGCTGAATATCTTTCTAAATTAGAAGCAAAACGTAGGGATTCGGCTAAGGCTTGAACACCTCATAGTCTACTCTCAGTTACCCAAATACACGACAGGGTGAAAACAGTATGAGTTTGGTTGGGTATCATGCACCCTACTATTGACTCTCTCTCTCTCATTGAGATTGGTGATTCAGTTAGTGCTTCATGCAAAATATCTCAAGGCAAATTCGGAATGGGAACTTCCTCTGGAAAGTTGCTAATTTACGATGATGATGCTTTGTTGAGTAGTACTGAAATGGATTCTAAAATCTTCGGAATAGTCAGGATTGGCGAGAATCTGATTACAGCAACAACCAATGGATTACATGCTTTCGTAAGTCACCAAAAATGGTCTCTAGTAATAGATTCTGGATGTGATATAATCTCTGCTTCCAAAGATAATATATTGGTTGCAGATGGTTCTGGAGGAGTAATTCAAATTCATCCTGATGGTGAGGTTGGTAATCGAGAGGTTATTGGAGATATTACCGGTCTAATTTGCTCTAATTATAATGAAATAGCCGCAATATCTCTAGCGGATGGTTCACTACTAATTATTGATAATAATGCCCAAATCATACACGAATCTGTGGTTAGTGATGATGATACGGAGATTATATCCTGTATGGTATTCCGAGAGGAAGGAGTTCTTCTTGTTTCTCGAGAATCACTTGGAATGATTATTGATGATAGATTCGAGAACCGAATAGAATGTTGGCATCCGACTCAAGGATTGATTCATACTATTGAATTGCCATCACGTGTAACTGCAATCATGGATACCAAGAGAGGAGCAGTAGTGGGTTGTATTGATGGCAAACTACTTTCTCTTGAAGTTGGTAATAATCAAATCGAAGAAGTAATCAATTTCGATTATCCCATTTCCAATATCATTGAGTATGAGGGGGGTCTCCTTGTTAGTTCTTGGTTTCAAGTTTATCGAATCAATAATAGTGGAGATATATTATGGTCTTTTGAGCATTCTGGACTGATAACTCAGATGATGATTCTAGATAATGGGAATCTGGTAATTATTGGCGAATCACCTGCTGGCTCTAATCCGGCTCCTGTAATTCTTCTTGATCCCGATTCTATCCCGTATTTACCTGAAGGAGACGAATTCGATTTTGAAGAGATTAGCCAAGGTTCAAGTGAATTTGCCGGAGATTTGTCTCAAGAGGAAATCACCCTAGCTGATGCTCCACCTATGGCAATTAGTGAAACAGATGATTTGATGAGTGCACTTGGAGAAGAATTGGAAATCATCACTGAGGAAAAGGTTGTAGAGGTTGATTTGCTTGAAGATCTTTCCTCTTCAGCCCGTGCCATTAATCTTCCACCAATTGCTGATGCAGGAGATGACCGAACAGTAAATGCCGATGAAGATGGAACTGCAATAGTTCTGCTCGATGGAAGCCGCTCATATGATCCAGATGGAACTATCGAGTCTTGGGCTTGGCAGAATGAGAAGGACAAAATCATTGGACATACACCGATGATTAAGGTAAAATTGCCATCCGGTGTTCACACGTTTAAATTACAAGTGACCGACAACCGCGGAGCATCGACAACATCGATGGTTACAATTCGCATTCAGTGATTTTTACAGTTCTAAAGTGCAGCAAGAGCACTCTTTAGAGCAGGAATTGCGTCTTCCCATGTTGACACAATTCCATAGTCTGCAACACCAAAAATGGGGGCGTCAGGATCTTTATTGATGGCTACAATATACTTAGAGGAGCGCATACCAGCAAGATGTTGAATAGCTCCGGAAATCCCTACAGCAATGTACAAAGATGGTGTAACGGTCTTTCCAGTTTGACCTACTTGCATACTGTGAGGCATACCCCACTCGTCAACAACTGCACGTGAGGCCCCAACAGCAGCTCCAATCATATCAGCCACTTCTTCAAGGTGTGAGAAGTTCTCTCTCTCACCTATACCTCGACCACCTGAGATGATAATATCTGCCTCTGAGACATCTAATCTTTCACTTGCTTTCGCGATAGCTTCTTTGATTGCAACAGAGACATCAGCGCTTTGGTCTACTATGTTGATTGGTGCACTGCCTCCACTTCCAGCAGCATCGAATGCATTTGCTCTCAAAGTGATAACACAGTCGCCGGAAACACTAGAGGTTTCAACAGCCTTACCGGAATATATTGGTCGAGTGATATTGATGCCTCCTGATAGTGCAGTTGCGTCTTGGACAATTGCAATCCCTCTCTTGGCAGCAATTCTTGCAGCAATTTCACGACCGTTCGGTGTAGCGCCAGCAAGCACAACACCGTTACACTGTGGTGTCAGAGCTGATGCCCATGCACCTCCATCAAAACTTGAGAAGCAATCTCCTACAACAGAGACGACCTTTGAGACTCCATTGATAGTTGCAGCTTCATTTGCCCCGTTTCCACCAGGTACTACCACCGTTGGAGAGCCACCTAATGCACAGGCTGCTCCTACTAGTTGAGATGTAATTGGATGAAGTGAATTCCCTGATGATTCTGCTATTACTGTAATTTCCATACCTATTCCTCCTCAGATGACATTTGCCTCATCACGTAATTTACTAACCACAGTGGGGACCGAGTCAGCCCCCTCGAATTTTTGACCCGGTGGTTTCTCAGCCGGTGGTGAATGAGCCTCAATGGTAACTGTTGATGCACCAAGATCTACTCCAAGGTCTGTAGCACTCCATACATCAACAGGCTTCTTCTTTGCCATCATGATTCCACGGACATTTGGTCTACGCATTTCGGTTAGTCCCTTGTCAAATGCAAAAACACAAGGTGAGTTTACACCTACCTTTTCTTGCCCTGCAGCACTTGGTCGAGTTGCAATGAACCCTCCTCCATCTGAGGAGACTTCTGATACGAGTGTTACACAAGCAGCGTTGAGAATTTCTGCAACACCAGGGCCAGTTGATCCAGAGTTGGTATCTGCTGCTTGCTTACCACAGAATACTACATTGGCTCCAGTTTTGCTGACGGCAGCAGCCAATAGTGCCTGTACTTGAGTAGAATCAAGAGCACCAATATTATCTACAGAGACATGAACTAGAGTGTCGGCACCAACAGCAGCTGCGTCACGTAGTAATTTCTCACAGCGAGCAGGTCCAGCGGTAATCGCAACTAGATCTCCAACACCAGATTCTTTCAACTGAAGTGCAGACTCAAGTGCATACTCATCATAGGGGCTCATTGACCACTTTGCAACAGCACCCTCGTCAACACGATTCCCGCTAACTGAGATTTTGGCAGTAGTGTCAGGTACTTGTTTGAGAAGAACTGCGATTGTCATAATGAGGCCTCTTTATGGCTCGTCGAACTGCGCCCCATCTATGAAGATTAGGAGAGCCACCGTAGGTGGAATCTAGTGGAATTTACAACACTTGGTAGCCAAGAACTCATAACTCACGAGTAAAAGCCTGAATTCCAGTGATATGCCGTCCAAGAATTAAATTGTGAATATCGTGAGTTCCTTCGTAGGTCTTTACCGACTCTAAGTTGGCCATATGTCTCATGATGCAGTACTCATCTAGAATGCCGTTTGCTCCATGCATATCTCTAGCTTCGCGAGCGATCTCAAGGGCAATATCTACATTGTTCATTTTAGCCAGAGAAATTTGTTCAGGAATCCAGTCTCCACTATCCTTCTTTTGACCTAGGTGGTATGCTAGAAGTTGTGCCTTGGTTATTTCACGAAGCATCCAAGCGAGTTTATTCTGAACCAGTTGGTAGGAGGCGATTGGATGTGTGAATTGAATTCGACTCATTGTGTAATCCTTAGCGGAATCAAAGCAGGCCTGTGCTGCACCAACTGCACCCCACGAAATTCCATAGCGAGCGTTGTTGAGGCATGAAAAAGGACCACGTAGCCCCTTTACGCCGGGAAGAATTCGGTCCTTTGGAATCTTACAATCTTGGAAAACTAACTCGCTAGTAACACTAGCCTTTAGTGAGTGTTTTCCTTTCATCTCAGGTGCTGAGAATCCAGGGTCTCCTTTCTCAACGATGAATCCACGAATTACTCCATCCAACTTTGCCCAGACTACTGCAACCTGTGCTAATGTTCCGTTAGTAATCCACATCTTCGCTCCATTCAGAAGATAATGGTCTCCATTGTCCACAGCCTTGGTAATCATGTCTCCAGGGTTTGATCCGTAATCGGGCTCAGTTAGGCCGAAGCACCCAACCCACTCTCCACTGGCCATTTTCGGCAAGTAGTGTTGCTTTTGTTCTTCACTACCAAAGTCCCAAATGGGGTACATAGCAAGGCTTCCTTGAACGCTAGCAAATGAACGCAGTCCGCTATCTCCTCGTTCTAATTCACGGCAAATCACACCGTATGCTGTGTAAGAAAGTCCAGGGCAACCATATCCCTCAAGAGGTGCTCCTAGAACACCCATCTCTCCGAGTGCGACTCGCCATTCATCTGGAAAGACACCTTCACGGCATGCCTGCTCGATATTTGGTAGAACTTCTTGGTCGACAAAATCACGAACCATATCGCGAACCATTTGTTCTTCATCAGTCAATAGTGAATCCACATTGTAGAAGTCAAGGGCTTCGTATGGCATGTGTTTCAGACTCCTCGCGAAGTCAATCGCAAATGAAGGTTGCCGACCTGCTTAGAGCAGTACTTAGTCAGTTAATAATACTCATTTGCGATGTTTATTACTTTTTTTCGCGCGAGCAAGTTTGCGATCTTTAGCGTCAATTTCTTTCTTAGACGTCTTACTTCCAAATCGCTTTACTGTCCACTCTTGTAATCGTGAAGAAGATGAATAAACCAAACTTAGAACTACCATCCCCATTGCTAAAGGAATTGCAAGAGCAATCCAGATTGATAGTAGACCTGCTGATTCATCAGGAGGAGGAGCAAAAGGGACAACATAACCTCTATTTGTAATAATCCAACCACTGTCAACTCCAGTTGTCCATGTTCCAATTATTCTTCCACTTGTCAACTCGATATCTTCGACGTCATTATTTTCTAGCCAAGGGAAAGAGGCATCCAACAGACTGTCATGTTCGATTAGACTCGCTGGAATTGTGGCGATTAGACTCCGGTCACCGTTTTGACTTTCAATACCGACGAAATAAGAATCTAAACCTGTAAGTGTATTGATATCTGGTTTAGACATGGAAATGTCGTTCGGATTGAGATAAATTGTGGCTATATTTTGATTTTCAGCAATTGCAACACAAACATTGGAATTTCCACTCGGACAATTTATGCCATTCCAAACATAGCCTGTTCCTCCAACCCAAGATAGAACATGGTCTCTGTCAATCACTCCAATTCCATTTACTGTAGAAGCAACGACACACATTCTAATTGTTGTGTGACAGTCCATCGATTCTATCGAACCATCTCCTGCTCCGACTATAACGTGCACCTCAGCACTTCCATTGGCATCTGCTCTTAATCTCCAAATTTCTCCATTTGTTGATCCAACGTAAGCCCAATCTCCTGCGGTATTCCAAGCTACAGAACTAATATCCGAGAACATTAGAGAGGATTCAGAAGCGGCTTTTTCCACAGAATGGTCTTGCTTAGCATATCTCAGAACCATCCCCTCTTCTCCTACAAGGAATGCAGTTTGACCTCCGGGATGGAAATCTGCATCGTTGATATTTTTTGAACTGGGCCCGAGTAATTCTATCTGTATGGATGGGTCTTGTGCATCTAGATAGCGAATATAGGCATCATTTCCGTAAATTAATACAGATTCTCCATCTGGGTCGATTGCAACCCCTTGGAGACCTAGATCTGTTTCAGTAATCCTGAATCCATCTCCTAATTCGACTGCAGAGATTGCAAGAGCATTTGGCATCATAAGCATACAGATGCTCATTGCCACAATTGTCGCTCGCCAACAATATTGCATGAGACGCGCATACTGCCGTTCCGTTTAGGGATGTGGGGTGACTGAATTGAAGAGTTTTGAGAGGCAGTATTGAAGACGGGTTCGGCCTCGCACCGCCTCATGGAAAGATTCGATGTCAAGCGTGGGCTCATCAAGACACTAAATGTAAATGGTGGCCTAGTGGCTCTAGCAAGTAGTTATTTTGAGAATATTGAGGCGAATGGTGAGGACTCTTTTTCTGGCTCTCACGGGATTATGACTTCTATCATTGGGCAATATGATAATGGCGCTCTAATTGTTGATGTAACAAATGTCCCTCCTAATTTTGATGACCCCGAATCAGTAAAATCAGCTATGGATGCTCGTAAGCGATGGACTCAGTTCCTTGATGAAGCAACAGGATACAACTCAAAGCAACGAGGTGACAAAGCAAAGGAATGGGCGAAGAAGGCATCTAAGGCAAAATCCGCTGTCTCATCAGCCCGCCACTTCATGGAAATGAGCGATAATCTGAGTCCTGATATTCAATCTCAGGCTGAAGGCTTGATTGCTGAGATTGAAGCCGCCTTGGAAGCTAAAGATAACACCAAAGCAGCCGGTCGCGGTGAGAAACTCAACAAACTACTGACCTCCTGAGGCGAACAGATGACAGCAGACGACACCCTTTCTTCTCTCGATGCCGAGGCTCGAGCAAAGATTGAGAGAATGTTCGTCAATGTAGAAGAAGTCGTTGGAATTGATCATGTTGCCAATGCAATCTCCGGAGGTAATACTCACGGTGAAGATGGGGTGCTGAGAGCCTATATTGGCCTTGAGCCAAGTGGTAAAGCACATCTTGGTTGGGTAATTCTGGCTGATTGTATCAAGAATATGCTGGCAGAGGGCGTCAACGTACTCGTACTATTGGCCGACTGGCACGCTTGGGTCAATGACAAGTTTGGCCGTGATATGGAGAAGATTTCCATAGCTAGCGAATACATGACCGAGGTATTTCGAGTCCTTCTTGACTTTCCTGAGGAAGGAGATGGTGCTGGGCAACTTCGCTTTATGAGTGCCAGTGAAGTGATGGATTCGGGAGAGTATTGGGAGCGTGTGCTCCGCTGCTCAAAGGGAATGAGCCTCAACCGTGCTCGTCGCACATTCAGCATTATGGGCCGTTCTGAGGATTCTTCGGATGATGATCTTGCAGCTTTCTTCTATCCACCAATGCAGGCGGCGGATATTTTTGAGTTGAATGTTGATATTGCCTTTGGAGGCATGGATCAGCGTAAGGCACACATGTACATGCGAGAGGTCGCCGACCGCAATGGATGGACCAAGGCAACTTGTATTCACACCCCTATGCTTTCGGGCTTGAAGGGCCGAGGCGGTGGCCGTATGGATTCCTTTGACCACAAGATGTCGAAGTCTGACCCAAATAATGCAATTTTCGTTCATGACACTCCCAAGAAGATTGAGAAGAAGTTCCGCAAGGCATTCCTAGAGGTAGGTAATCCTGCTTCTCCAGTATATGAGATTGCCCAACATATTGTATTGCCAACTAACGGTGTGCTACGAGTCGAGCCGAAACCGGAATTTGGCGACCCCAGCGATTGGACTGACCTCGATTCTCTAATCGCTGCAGTGGGTGATGGTTCTGTCCACCCATTCGATGCTAAGATGGCAGTTGCCCATGGCCTCAGTGTAGTCCTGGCTCCGGTTGCAAGTCATTTTGAGGAAAACCCGGCACTCCTAGATGCAGTTAATGAGATGACTGGCTCTCAGTGAAGCGATTCCACTTCTGCGTTCAATACTGTTATTATTCCATAGGTATCATAACCCCCCCCTCACGGCGGCGAATTGTAGGAGATAGTCCCATGGCTGGCGTCGGAATCGATGATATTGCAATCTATTTTCCTAAGTTGTATTTCGACATGAAGGATTTCGCTGAATTCCGTGGTGCAGATTTTGGTAAGTTAAACAAAGGTCTGGGACTTGCCGCTATGGCAATTCCTGATGCTCATGAAGATACAGCCACTATGGGTGCTAATGCATGTGCTCGACTAATTGACAGAAATAACATAGATCCATGGAAGATTGGTCGTATATATCTTGGAACTGAATCGGCTCTTGATGGTGCCAAACCCACTGCAACATACATCATGGATATGTTGGAGCAGCGTTACGATGATACTCATGGAAAAGATTGTTTCCGTAATTGCGATGTTGTTGACCTAACTTTTGCTTGCATTGGGGCTGTTGATGCGATGCACAATACTCTCGATTGGGTAGCCCGTGGTGGCGAAGAAGAAGATAGGATAGGAATCGTTGTTTTCGCTGATAATGCCAAGTATGACTTGGGTTCCTCTGGGGAATATACCCAAGGAGCAGGTGGCGGAGCAATTCTCATCCGCCATAATCCACGTTTGATTGAGATTCCAGATAACTGGGGCGTCTCTACCATGCCTGTTCACGATTTCTTCAAGCCTCGTCGAGAAGTTGAGATGAAGACAGTCGTTGAGAGCGTCTTGGATCTAGCAGAAGAAGCAGGTGAACCGAAGAAAGAAGGATTGGTCGAAAAGATACTTGCGATACTACCTAAATCGTCGAAAAAGGATGACATCATGTTCGAATCACATACCTTGAAGATTCACAAAGACACTCCTGTTTTCGATGGACAGTTTTCCAATCGATGCTACTCAGAATCTGTAAAGACGGCATTTGTTGACTTCCGTGCTAAGGCAATCAGAAGTGGCAGATATAGTCCCGAAAATGATCAGATTCTAACCGAGCAGTGGAGTCGAATCATTGTTCACCTTCCGTACGCATTCCAGGGTAAGCGAATGTTCCCTGATGTTTTCCGTCATGACAGGCGACACCTTCCAATGTGGGAGAAGATTATCGAAGAAATCGGTATGGAACCGTTCCCTGAAGACTTTGATGACACCCCTGAGGGAATTGAGGAGTTCGAAAAGGCCAACGATGCCTATCGAAGATTGATTTCAAAAACAGAGGAATTCAAGGTGTTTTCAGAAAGCAGAATTGAGAAGACCCAGCGTGCTTCCAGCCTAGTTGGGAATCAGTATACTGGTTCTATATTCCTAGCCTTGATGTCGACAATGGAATCAGATTTCAAAGATGGTGTCGAAATGCAGGGTAAGCGAGTAGGTCTTTGTGGATACGGTAGTGGAGCTAAAGCCAAGGTTTTCGAAGGAATAGTTCAGCCTGAATGGAAAGAAGTTGCAAGCCGATTCAAATTGTTTGAGCGTCTCAACAATCGAACTCCATTAGACAAGGATGTCTATGAGAGACTACACCGTGGTTCTCAGAAGGATTCAGTACTTTCTCCAAGCGCCGAGTTTGCGTTAATAGCAATTGGCGGAGAAGGAGTTCTAGAGGGCCAGCGAAAATATGCTTGGTATGCTTAAGAACTCAAGGTTGAATCGATCTATTGATGACAATTCTCTGAACTTCTTGCGTCCCTTCATAGATTTGAGTAATTTTA
>JASMAJ010000250.1 GCA_030754395.1 Candidatus Thalassarchaeaceae archaeon
CGTCAGGGCATCCAAATCGATCCTCGGTACTGTTTCCTAAAACGTCGACACAAGAATCACCTCTGAACCCAATTAAGTTGTCTCCGTAACCATCAAAGTCAGTATCCATCCATTGACTTGGTTCATCTGGAAAGGAATCTTGGCTATCGGCCCAACCATCAAAATCAGCATCAAGGCACCCCAGTGTACCGTTACGAAATGATTCACCTTGAATCTGTGGACAATCATCGATATCATCCGAATCTCCCTGATCCGGATATTCATCGCCATCAGCATCACTCCATGACCGGTTGTCACGTGGAAACAAGTCGCCGCCGTCAGACCAGCCGTCACCATCAATGTCGCGGCAACCATACTGGTCCAGTGTTGAGTTCCCAAATTGACTTGGACAACCATCTGAGTTATTGCCACTCAGAGAATCCCCATACCCATCACCATCTTGATCGGAATATTGTGTAGGTTCAAGTGGTAAATCATCTTCAAGGTCATGGTGTGAATCCATATCGAAATCACTCCACAATATCGTCAAATCCATACCCCCAATCGGGTTGTAATCATGCCAGAGCCAGTGTTTTTGTGAACCGATATTCTGGGCAGTAAAAGGGAAAATAGGCTGGTTACTCGCTATTAATTCATATGGGTAATAATCTGTTGAATTGTTACCGGGGTACCATATTCTTTGACCGTATGCGAGTGGATCAGGATCCCACCACGTATCGTCGCTGCAAAGTAACGGCGCCCCAAGAATGTGAGAGAATGTTCCAGTGCATGAACTTGGAATCCAAGCATTGGGTAATTCATAGATTCCTGTCTGATTAATGACCCAAAGAGAATACCATGTGGTTGGGCTGCCTGAAGCCCCATAAGCCTCGATGATGTAAATCTCCGAAGCCGTCGAATAGTAAGAATTGTATGGACATGAAGATGCAGACCGATAACACAGATTTGCACTGAACGTCTGTGAATTGTTGAAAGGTAAGGTGATGCACTCAATATGAGATAATTCTCCCCAATTGTTGCTTCCATACGAGAGATGATTCCTAACTTCAAGGCATGAAACTTGATTGGTGATGAGTGATTTTGGTCTTGCTGATGAATGTATGATGGACTCCCAGTCCAAATAACTAGAACCTCCTGAACATCTGACCACATTAGCCAGTCCATTTCTATTCGAGGAAGAATGAGTGAAATTTGAACCATTTTCGTGAATAACAATTAGCCTATCCATGTAATCTACATCCTCATTTTGGTTCGTTCGTGGATTGCATGTAGTAAAGCCAAATGAGAAGTAGTGATCAGCCGATGCTATGCCACCTGCTTCTTCCGTCAATCCCTCTCCACAGAACTCAACTATCGAATGCACACCTGAACCGTTCGACATATTATTGAATGTAAACTCATGGATTTTTAAGGGAGCAGATGTACTTCCAGAGCAATTTTGAGTTTGATAAGATCT
>JASMAJ010000251.1 GCA_030754395.1 Candidatus Thalassarchaeaceae archaeon
TTAGTCCAAGTGTCACGTTTTCTAGGACCTTTAGATGAGCAAACAATTCAAAAGATTGGAAGACCATTCCAATTCTGCTTCGTATTTCATTGACATTAGCGTGTGGTGTGTTAATTTGAGTCCCACCCAGTTCAATCACACCTCCTGTAGGTTCAATTAATCGATTAATACATCTTAATACAGTTGATTTTCCAGAACCTGAAGAACCAATTATGGCAACAGACTCTCCTTGATGGACATCAAATGATACACCTCGAACAGCCTGTACTCCTCCAGGATAGGTTTTTTCTAAATTTCTGATTGAAAGAACAACTTCTGGCATTCATGCACCTCCTGAAATCCCCAACCCTGGGATTTTTGTTTTCTCTTCTAATCTTCGAAGTAGTAACGCAAGTGTCCAAGTTACAACGAAGTAAGAAATCATCACCATTCCCCATGCCCAGAAAATTTGGAATGTGACTGCAATAATCAGTCTCCCTTGCCTTGATAATTCTGCATAACCAATAACCATAGCTAATGAGGAGTTGAGAACTAGGTTGACCATCTCATTACCAATTGGTGGTATACAAATTCTGATAGCTTGAGGCATGATAACCAGTTTCATCGTCCCCATATATGTTAGTCCAATGCTACGACCGGCTTCCATTTGCCCCGATGGAATTGCCGCAATTGCTCCACGAATGGTTTCACATTGGTATGCACCAGAGTTTAGGCCAAGGGTGAAGATTGCACTGATGAATGCACTTTCTCCTAGCAGCCAGTAATCGAAACCATCGGTTCCAATTGCCCCGAAGGCACTTTCGTATACATCTTGAATTTCCATACCGAGGCTGAGACCGAAATGAATGAACATGAATTGTACAATTAGTGGGGTATTGCGGAAAAAGTCAGTATAAAGCGTTGCAATTGAGTTAAGTGGTCTTGTTTTCCAAGGATTCAACGTCACTCTACCAACCTCTATTTTTGAGAACTTACCATTATTACTGAGGAACAATAAACCCAACAAAGTCGATGCAATACCTAATCCAAACATGGCGAAACCACGGGGGTCGCCTACAGGTGTGAAAATATATTCAATTCCATCGAGACCAAGTTCTGAGAACCCACTTAGTCCCTCCCAAAAGAGATAGAGTCCGATTACTGTTAATCCGCCACCAAGTGTTCGTACAATCCCATTCGGTCTACCTTCAACGAGCCCCTTTAGATTAGTTGGGGCTGTTTTGAACATAGCTAATATTACTCCAATAAAGAACCCAAAAAGAATACCGAATCCAACAATTTTCACTGTCGCCTTGAATCCATCTAACATCATGTCATCCGCATATTCTGCGAATTCTCCAAAGTTACCGTAATCTGGAATTTCGAAGCCTACCAAGTCATTTTTCCCTGAACTATCAGTAAGCAAGATGACGCCTTGATCTCCAACAACTATTCCTTTCTGATAGTCAATCATTG
>JASMAJ010000252.1 GCA_030754395.1 Candidatus Thalassarchaeaceae archaeon
TGGGCCTTATGGATTCCTGCGTTAATGTCGATACTTACGGGAAGGCCCCCCGTTAATTTAGAATTAATCACGCCATCTATTCCCAAAGCGTAACAGGTCATAGCATCAAGACAATTTCCAGAGCCATCTAGGTGATCATCAATTGCATTACGTAATGGAGTCGCATCATGCAGATTGATGTATGGTTGGGTGACATAAACAAGAGTCTTCGTCTCACATGGCGAGGGGTTATCACAAATATCCTGATCTGCATTCATAAGCATGGAACGGATTTCAGGGCTTAATGTATCAAGAGCAATATTTACCATATCTTCCCTACTGCTAGCAGAATATGCCCAGCACTCAGGTCTAGTGGGATTCTGTATTGGGTCAGAATGATCCCAACACTCATCATGGAGTAATTCCCAGAGGCTTCGGTCATATATTTCGAGACCTGAAACGTTCACATCGACATGAATCGCCTTTAGAATATTCACAACGCTAATTGTAGAAGTTTGAGGTACATTGTTGATTTTTACTTCTTGTATTACGTCTATAGCATCAAGAATCAGTAAATCACGGATTGGTGCTGTTGAATTTTTCTCACCCCTATCCTCGGCATCTACGATGAACATATTTGTTTGTCCGCCTTGGAAAATGAAACTGTACTCCCTTAAGGCATCATAACTTGAAAGACCGGGGGGTACTTCTTCAGAAGAGCCAGTTAATGGCTTGTTCATCTCGTCGATAAAAATCAAAGAGCCAGATGTAACTATTGTTGCCACAATTAAAACTAGCAACGTATTTTTGACAGGGATTTCACCAATTTTCTCCCAAATACTTGACTCGAAAGCCAGTAAAACAGTTCCTCCTATGAATATTCCAAAGAAGAGAGAATTGCCCAATGTAGTTGTATCTTCATTAACTAACCACGCTGTGGCAATTGCTCCTGCAATAACAGAAAAAATAAGCGTTTGAATAGTGGGCATTTCAAGGCCAGCATCACTTTTTCTATACCGGAATAGATGAACTAATGCAGGAACCATAATCATCGAAAGTAAGAAGGTTATTGCAATCCCTATCAACAGAGTATCCCCGACAGTTCTCATGGGCTCAATGGGAACTAAGGAAGTCCAAGTCAGAACGCTGAATCCTATGATTGTAGTAACTGCTGAAAGAAAAATAGCGTGACCGGTAGTTAATGCAGCACGAACTGTAGCCGCGAGACTTAGAGTGGAATCCCAAGGATTTATTTCCAGTTCACCCAAACCATCCCTTTTCATTGCCCATGATTTTTCGAGACTTTCCTCAATTAATTCGACACGATTTTCTTCAATTCTATTTGTCAGATGTAATGCATAATCGACTCCCAAACCAACAAGTATCGGACCGGCTGAAATTATCATTGGAGTGAGGGTAATATCGAAACGAACTATGATTCCGAAAGTTATAGCGA
>JASMAJ010000253.1 GCA_030754395.1 Candidatus Thalassarchaeaceae archaeon
CGGTAAGGTTATCAACGTATATAATCGCTGAATCTGACTCGATACCGTTTTTCCCTGAGTTGCTTATATTCAGAGTTTCAAAAATACTAGAGCTTTGATTAATCACCACAAGACTCTCCTCAGTGGATCCATCTCCTGTAGCAGTAAGGTTATTGATTTTAATATTAGACATCCACGCATGAAAAGTATTACCAGGAGTATTGGTAATAGTAGTATTATTACTCTTAAAAAGTCCCTGCGCGACATTTATTGCTCTATCTGTAGAGCCTGAGATAGTGATATTTGCATCAGAACTGAAAGTAGCAGCCCCCCCAACATTAATTGCACGGCCGTTTCCAGTCAATGTAATATTACCATTGACATCAATAACAGAGTTATACGTTGTTAATCCATACTTTTGATTATTGGTTATTGTCAGATTTTCAAACCAAGCTACAGATTTACCCCACAATTGGAGTCCCACTTCATCTGTTGTGGCTCCAGAGTATGAACCGTCTATGGTCAAATTCTCTGCGTCCAATATTGAACCACCCGACAAATTGATTCCCCGGTTCTTGTAGCCTTCCACCTTAGAATTTTTAATGCTCAGATTTATATTCGACCAAGCCGTGATCGCACGATCTCCTCCACTAATAGTCAGGTTGTCGATGGTTACTAGCATATCGCCATAATTGAATTTTAATACGTGTTCTGTATAACTTGAGTTATCAATGATTTTATCCTGACTGGCATCGTTATTAGCACCTCTGAGTTTCAGTAGCCTCAGAGTGTTTCCTTTTGCCCCATAGCTACCTGTCCCATCAAGTGTGATGTTTTCCTTGCAGACTCCATTGATTACGATGGAATTGTATCCATTCTGAATCGCTGAATTGATACCGCTTCCAGTTCCGGATGTACCACAGTTAACCGTTGTTTCTCGGATTCCACCAAAACGTTCCAGCAGGTAGGTGAAATTCTCATTCACCTCACTTGCTTTGGCTGCAGTGTTGGCAGTGAAGGTATGAGGCATACTCTGGCCCATTGCCAAAATAGGGACTAAACCCAGAAAAAGAAAAGCGAATGAAGCAAAGAGTGTTTTTCTGGTTTTCATATCGACTCTTTTTATGATGTCATTGCCAGTTGTGTGAAGCCCAAGAGCCCTGATCCCAGACCAGAGCAGTAGTAGAAGTGGTGGTTGTGTCGTTGTCGGTGGTAGAAGTGGTGGTTGTGTCGTTGTCAGTGGTGGAAGTAGTTGATGTACCTTCATCACTACTACAGGAGATGATGATGAGACTGAAAAGGAAGATTAAAATAATATGTAGAATCTTAATTATCATTACC
>JASMAJ010000254.1 GCA_030754395.1 Candidatus Thalassarchaeaceae archaeon
ATTCTACACCATCTGATAGCATTAGACACTCTATCAGACTGTTCAGCACCTCCATCTGGCCCTAGCGCTATGGCTACAGAAAGAGAAACTTCAGGGGCAGCCCCCGTATAGGTTCCATTTGCAACCATTAATCCAGACATAAGAGTACCATGGTAACTCTCACCTACATCTCTAATCTCATCATGCTTCTCTTCATAGAAATCACGGAATCCTCTCAAATTAATATTTTCTAAATCGGGGTGGTCCATGTCTATTCCAGTGTCAACAATGCAAATGTGAACACCCTCACCAAAGTATCCTTGAGTTTGCATTTCTCGGAATCCTGAATTTTCATAGGCCCATTCTGAATCTGGTAGTATCGGGATTAAGAAAGCCTGAATCCAGGGCCACGTCATTATTATTAGAATCGTGCCAATTGAGAAAGACACTGCGCCCCAGGGCCACAGATATTCCTTCATTGGCCCTAGGGGCCATCTCAATTCCTTGGCTTCCTGATCACTGATTCCGTATTCAGAGCCGGGGTAACCGGGTGCTGCGGGGTCAACGGCCGTGAGAATGCGTGAATCATCTGGCTCAGGCATCAACTCAAGATGTTCCATGCTCATAAGTGACCACCAATCAATCCGGAACCCATCTCCGCTATGAGTGCTTGTTTAACACGAGAAGGGTTCAGAGCAATTTCGATTTCAGAAAGGTGCTCCGGGTCGACGTGAACCACCCTTGGTCAGATACCATCCTGCGATAAGCAGCATTACCAAGAGAACCCACATGAGGGCTCCTGTAGCAGTTGAATCATCAATGGAAGGTGTCCTAAGAGTGATTCTCTTATATTCTGAATCTGGGTTTTCACCAACATCCTCTCCTTCTAATGTGAAATCCATCTCAATCTGTCCTGCGCTAAGTGAAGTGAAATCAACATTAACGAAGAATTCCACTTCTTGACCTGCAAGCACATCCATTGTTTGATTGGTAGATATGTTTTGGCCTCGTACTGTAGCGTTGACTATGACATACTTCGCATCAACTAATCCTGTATTCTCAACTATGACTATGAAAGTATGTGCACTTCCGAAAGTAGGATCACTACCACTTTGGGATATTACGTCATTTATCTTCAAAACAGGAGCTGAGGACTTGATAAGAATAGGGATTGCTGGATAACTAACTCCTGCCTTATCGGTTACTGACACTGTGATGGTAAATTCTTCATCTCCAGTAGCATTCTCAGGGGCAATTACCTTCATTGTATGAGTTGAAGATGTAAAACCACCAATGGTATGT
>JASMAJ010000255.1 GCA_030754395.1 Candidatus Thalassarchaeaceae archaeon
CAATTTTATTAATTTTAAAAATTTAATACTAAACTATTTAAAGGAAAATAATCATGACTAATAATGTTCAATACTTTGTTGATGATATATTAGCTCAAAAATACTTATCTTATGCTGTTTCTACAATTATTTCCCGTTCTCTCCCGGATGTCCGTGATGGTTTAAAGCCTGTTCATCGAAGAATAATTTATTCAATGTATCAATTAAAATTACATAATGGCTCTCCTTTTAAAAAATCAGCTCGAATAGTTGGTGATGTTATGGGAAAGTTTCATCCTCACGGTGATCAGGCGATTTATGATAGCTTAGTTAGATTGGCACAAGATTTTTCTACAAGAGCTCCCCTTATAGAAGGTCAGGGAAATTTTGGAAATATAGATGGTGATAATGCCGCAGCAATGAGATACACGGAAGCAAGACTTGATTTAATCTCAAATTATTTTTTTGATGGCATTGAAGAAGATGCTGTTGATTTTATAGAAAACTATGACGGTCAAAATTTAGAACCAGTAGTTCTGCCGTCAAAACTACCCAATATACTTTTAAACGGTGCCGCAGGAATTGCTGTTGGAATGGCGACCAACATACCACCACATAATTTATTAGAACTTAATAAAGCACTCATAAAACTTATTAAAAAACCATCTATTACACTATCAAACTTATTGAAAGATTTTCAAGGTCCTGATTTTCCGACTGGTGGTGAAATATTGATGACGAGTTCTGAAAAAAAGGAGATTTACAAAAATGGAAGAGGCTCATTTACTGTTAGATCAAGATGGAAAAAGGAGGATCTTAAGAATGGTATGTATCAAATAATTATTACAGAAATTCCTTATCAAATCAATAAAGCGAGATTAATTGAACAACTGGCAAATTTGATAAACAATAAGAAAATACCATTAGATGATGTATTGGATGAATCTGATGAGCAAATAAGAATTATTTTAAAGCCCAGAAATAGAAATATTGAAGCTGAAAAATTAGTTAAACTATGTTTTAAGCTATCAGATCTGTCTACAAGATATTCATGTAATTTTAATGTTTTAGAAAATGGAATTTTGCCAAAACAGTTAGGATTAAAGGATATTCTATATAATTTTATTACTTACAGGCAGATAACAATTAAGAGAAAGTCACTTTTTAATAAAGAAAAAATATCTAAAAGACTGAGAATATTGGATGGTTATTTAATTGCCTATAAATATTT
>JASMAJ010000256.1 GCA_030754395.1 Candidatus Thalassarchaeaceae archaeon
TATCTGTAGATGAAAGTAGGCAATGTTCGGGAATTATCTCATTGTGAGCTGGTAAATCTGATGCCAAAACAGGGCAACCAGCAGCCATCGCCTCTACTGGAGGGTATCCAAACCCTTCGCCTGCACTTGGAAAAAGAAGTAGTTCAGCGTGTTGGAAGGCCGCTACCAATTGCTCTTCGTTCAACTTCACTTCACTTCCTATGTTTATGAGATTAATATCCTGAGCTACTTCTTCGGGTAAATTATCCAAAATCTCTCTGACAAAAGATAATCTCTTCCGAGGCTCATCACTACCGACTGTAATTATCAAGCACTTTGACTCATCATCATGTTCCATTAGTAACTCACGAGGTTGGGGATTAGTTTCAGGGCTCCAATAATCCACCTCTACTTGATGTCGAACAAGAGCGACTGCTTTGTTGGGAAATTCTTTGACAACATCTTGCAAAGTCATCTCGGATATGCAGATTATCAAATCAGCACGAGATAGACCGGCTCTAAGTTTAGAAATATCTCTTCCTCGAATTATTCCAGGATTAGGTTCTCCGACTGGAATTGGAACATCGCCCCCTTCGATTAATCTTGGACTAATATTGAATAAATCATGAACGGTGACCACTACTGGGATTTCACTATTCTTTGGAACTAAATGGGCTTGTTCTTGATCGGTGATGTGTAGAATATCCGCCTGAGTATTCATTAATTCCTCAGAAACAAATCTCGGATGTTTGAACCAACGCCTGTGTAAACGGAATATTGCTCCATGAATTATATCGTGCTGAATTGTTTTGATTCTTGTCCAATTTGGAACTAATGCTCTTTGTAGATTTGATTCAATTGCTTGATGGGCACGCCCTAGCCCAGTATTGGATGGAAGGGCGGCCCCTCTGGCTAGTATCACCCGTCTCATAACGAACTCAGCAAGGCGTATTGAACTTAAACGAAGACGGGGGATGGGTCACCAATGACTGGCAATGCCGAGTCTAGTGGTCGGAGGCGGCTGC
>JASMAJ010000257.1 GCA_030754395.1 Candidatus Thalassarchaeaceae archaeon
TCTACAGCAAAGCTGGAAAAAATTGGATTCGATGAGAATGAATACAATACGATTAGAGATGGTTGGGATAAGGCAGGAGATAAATTGTATTCCAGTCTGGAGGATCTAGAGCGCCATAGATCAAGCGTGACTAAAGCCTCGGAAAACCTCAGAAACCAGGAGGAAAGACTACAAGAGATAGTGAAACTTAAATCTGAAATCAAGGATGAAGAACGTATCTTGAAACTGTTGAGAACCTTAGAAGAACGTCTGAAAGGATTCAGAACCTATCTTACGGGACGAATCGCGCCCGTCCTACAGAACCGTACTGGGGAAAGGCTTAGTCAGATCACGCAGGCTCGTTACAATTCGGTGCACGTTGATCGTAACGATTACAGCATACAAGTCATGGATGGTACCCAGCTTTATCCCCTTGAAAGGTTCTCAGGGGGCGAGGTTGATGCCTTCAATCTAGCCTTCAGGCTTAGTATATCAGATGTTATAACTGAAAGATTGGGATCTGAATTGGGAATGGTGGTGTTGGACGAAGTTCTTGGATCCCAGGATTACCAAAGACAGACCAGCATACTGCAGGGCCTTGAGAACTTGGCCAAAAACATAGGCCAAGTACTGATGGTAACTCACATAGAAGGTGTCAAGGACCAATTACAACACGTGTGGGCTGTAAACTTGGACCCCGAAAAGGGGACCCAAGTGAAAATAGTGTGAATTACGTAAATAAATTCCCCATGGTGTTTTTTCCGAATAATATTCCTATAATCATTAAAATAATATATTATTACCACTATATTTATAATCTGCAGGCCCTGCGGAGTATTTACGTAAGGAGTTTAGCCACCAACAAATATGTCTGGGAAAATTATGTTACGAGTGATCGAATTCCTCCGATGGTTATCAAGAGTAAGCAAGTGGATGGTTTAGAAGGGCTAGAGATTGCAGATGTCAAAAGATGTAGGAAGCGAGCTTTGGAATTCTGTG
>JASMAJ010000258.1 GCA_030754395.1 Candidatus Thalassarchaeaceae archaeon
TAAGTGGTTGTCGCGTCAATGGTATCTGGATTCTGGGCCATTGCAGTTACAAGTTGTTTGGCAAAGAGGGTAATAATTATTGCACAGACCAGGTATATCCCACAGGTCAGGGCCAGTCCACTCTTGATCTTGTTGACGGTCTTATTCCTATCATCTATGGTTTTTCCAATAAGGTAGAACAAAGGTAGGATTAGGGCTTCATAGATTACTTCTAGAATCAAATTCACCCAGACCAATTGGGAAGCAATGTTGACTCCCCAGTCTCCAGGCAGATTACCCAGATAGTTTATCCTTACAGTGGTGTAGAGAGTAGGCAAAAGTCCGGTCAGTAGTAAAGCAAAATACAGTTTCCAGTTGAATCGTCTAAGAGATTTCCGTGTATTTTCCTTCCAAGACATGTCACATAGCAAGGCCACCCCGCTAAACAAATTTCTTTGGCGCTCTTTTATATACTAGTGATATTTTCAGGTTAATATGATAGAAAATCAGGCTTACATCGTAGCCTTGATGCTGCTGATTGCAAGTCCTATTGCAATCGCTTCCGATGAAGGCCAAGCTGTCCTTGAGAGGTTCAGCAATACTCCTGATGATCTGGTTGACGTCGAAAAGAATGACCGTACCGAGGATCTGGATGATCTTCTGAAGGAAGATATCCGGGATGTCGTTGAGGATTGTTACACTATCGAGCAATGGAAGGAAAGATTAGCTGATTATGACTGGAACAAGGAAGATGGGGAGCAAGAGTCTAACGAGGTCCGTGAAGAAGAAGATGGCGCTCGTGGAAATTCTGATGATAAGGAAGAGAAAGAAGATTACAACA
>JASMAJ010000259.1 GCA_030754395.1 Candidatus Thalassarchaeaceae archaeon
ATGATGATGATGATGATGATGATGATAATTGACTGGCCTGGCCTGGTGATGATGATGATGATGATGATGATGATGGTGATGGTGATGATGGTGGTGGTGATGATGATGGTGATGATGATGATGGTGGTGATGATGATGATGGTGATGATGATGATGATGATGGTGATGATGATGATGGTGATGGTGATGATGATGATGGTGATGATGATGGTGATACAGCTGACCTGGCCGGGCCTGGCGGAATGCGCGGAGCGATTGACTTTTTCACACTTGCTCTACCATTTTTCACACATTTGATTGACTGGCCTGGCCTGGCCTGGCGGAATGCGCGGAGCGATTGAATACAGCCGACCTGGCGGAATGCGCGGAATGCGCGGAGCGATTGAATACAGATCCGCTGTCAGAAAAATGTGGAAGCACCAGATGCACCAGTCTAAGCTGAAGCTGAAGCTAAAGACCAAGTGTCATCAGCCTGTAAGGGAACTGCCCACCTCTGACAGCCCTTGGCAGTCATGCCTCGACTCCAACACCACGCTAGGTGCAAATGGAGAACATGGCCCGCTTGGCCGCGCTATGGACAACCATTACAGACTCCCGGTGCCGCCACATCCTCAAAACAAGCTGACCTGGTGGTGATGATGATGATGATGGTGATGATGATGATGATGGTGATGATGATGATGATGTTGATGATGATGATGGTGGTGATGATGATGGTGGTGGTGGTGGTGATGATGATGGTGATGGTGATGGTGGTGATGATGGTGTTGGTGGTGGTGGTGATG
>JASMAJ010000025.1 GCA_030754395.1 Candidatus Thalassarchaeaceae archaeon
AAGAACAGCTAGGAGAATGATGAATGGAATGAAAGCCTCAGCATGGTATCTTTCCATGAATTCAATTATCCCACGTGCTGTGTATGCCCATGTCAATGATGCAGCAGTTCCTCCAAACAAACAAGCGGCTAAAACTCGTTGAAATTTCATTCTAGCAACCAGACCTAACATTGCACCAACTAGTACACCACTAGCCATAAACGGGATCCAAACGAAGACTATCAAGAACCAAAATCCGTATTTATCGATTCGGTCTTGATTCTTGTGAGCAACGTATTCAACACTAGATAGAATATCTCCCATGAATGGATTTTGAAGTAATGCTCCGGTGATTCCACCTTGTTTAGCAACCATTGCCTCGCCGACCAATTCCTCTTCTTCACTTTCTGGCAATATTCCTTTAATTCGTGTCGCAATTCCCAGAGAATAGGGGACATTTTCGAGTGTCGGCTGTTCAACTCTTCCAGCCATAGCCTGATCTGAAAGTGTTGCCTTCTCATTTCTAGCACTAACAACTAGCACTCTGCCTACAAGATGAGGTTCGAGAGCAATTTTTAGATGATCATGTAAATCATTCTGAAGATCGGAAAATGTTGGCTTGAAAAAGAAATATGAGAATCGCATTGCTGGTTGGTATATTACACGTACAAACACAGCATCTTCATCCGCTAAAACAGCAGTTCCATAATCAACAAGATCGTGTTTTTTGAACCATCTATTCATGCTAGTGTGCGCTGCAGCCTCAAGCCATCCGTATGCACTCATCTCAGTGAAAAATGAGGAGTAGTCTTCAAGTGGAGTTATTTTCTCATTTCCTATTTTCAAGGACATAAGACTTGATTCATGTGCTTCATATATACCGTCATCAATACACATTAGGCGCATTTGCAATGGTCTCATCTCACCAAACACTGCAAATTCTTCCAATAAACTACGAGTCAATACAGCACGGATATCTATAGGCTCAGATATTGTTGTACTACGAGTTGTGTATGGTATCAAAACATCAATTGAAATTGCACGTTCCTGCATCTTCATCTTTTCAAAATCAATGTCTATTCGGAGAGTCTCTGTAGATTTTCGGAGTATTCTTTGAATTAACCGACGAAGTTGTTTTTCAGTTAGTAAATCGTCTGTATCTCTATGATACATTTTTTGCATTAGAGGGTATTGTACGCATAGAAAGAACAGAGACATGCCCAATGAGACCATTGCCATCCACCAAGCAGGTATTCCAGCGCTTCCGCCGGTGAGCATAGCAGCCTCACGGCCACCAACCCATTCGGCACCCATCATTATCCAGCCCCATTCCCCTAATCCTTCAATAGTCCAACAAGAGCGTGGGTCTTCATCAATCACCTCAACATGAGTGGAAATTTCAAGTTCAAATGATTTCGAATGTAATTCCCCTTCGCTAGCCTCGACCAAGACCTGTAATTCCTCTTGAGACATTGACTCAATATCATCTTCTACACTGATAAACCAAATTTTGGCTGAGGCATTGTAGTGCCCTTTTTCGAGATCTGATGGGTCGTATTCTAATTCTTGGTCACCTATGCCACCTTGTAGTAAATTGACTGATTCATTTTCAATAAATAACCCAATTACTGTTGGAGTAAATGAATCCACATTATGAGAAATAACCTTCACAACATGTCCATCAACATCGTAGAATACATTGAACCATACCTCCCCTCTCTTATCGACACATTCTTCACCGGGATCGAGTGGAGTTTGAGATAGTGTTTTGTCAATAACAATTGAATCTGAGGCCACCCCACCGGATGACATAACAAAAACACCGCCAAAGAAGATGGCACCAATGATTACTCCAACAATTAATGTATAATCTTCAAATGCACCTCGAAAGAATCTCTTATCTCCTTCACGGCGTTGTCGGATTAGATTCAACTCCTTGTCGAGTTTGTCATTCTCAACCTCATCCAAGGCACTTGCCGCGGTCACAAACGAGACAGGGGTGGTCAAGGACATGAATTAGACGGTTGAGTATTTTGAGTTATACACAACTCGAACAAAAACAAAAATGCAGGATTCACTGTCTTTTGGAGGTGAAAACCGCTGCAATCAAACATATAATTCCAAGAAGTCCACTGAATCCTGGAAGATTGGGGGTTACTGCCTTGGACTGAGACACATATTCTTCAGCCCATGTATCATAAATCTCAAAGATTAATGGAATATCGGTGACATTAGTAATTAGTAATTCATCACCTGCTGAAATCATTCCATCACCGTCATTATCTGAATAAGAATAAGTCAGCCAAGAGCCATCTTCAAAACTCAATGTAACTGGAAGAATCTTTAGTTCTTCAGAGTGGATTATAGTACAATCATCAAGATTAGATGAAGAATTGCATTCTAGGGTTCTGAACTCAAAGTCTGATATTGGTGCATTGAAGATTTGTGAGGTGTTTATTTCGATGATTGAATCCACAGGTTTGGGGGCAGGTTCCTGAATTGTTGGATTTAATTCACCAAAGAACATATGTTCTCCAATAATCTCATATCTATAATACTGGAAAATTCCAGAATCAATATTTTCAATGACAAGAATTTTATTGTCGATATACAGAGAAATATCCTCAACATCACCACATGCGGAGTCTTCACTAAACCAAGTTAATGAGGAATTTGAGCAATCTTCTTCATTGTAATCAAGAAAATATGTGAGTAACTCATCTGATGAATATGATTTAATTAAGAATTCTTCACTCTGTGATTCCATAGCCCACTTTGTTGTTTCATTGAATCTGGGTGTGTCATCGCTCAATAATGGAGGTAATTCATCAATTCCCAAAATTTCACCGCACCATTCTGGATAGTTTGGTTTACGTGTAAGAGCTTGTTCTATTGTTTCATCTTGCCAGTCATCTAAACCACTAGCGTTAACAAGTACCAAACCACAACCCCAGAATTGATTCATTGTCCACTCATTAGTGTCACCAACACTAGTGAAGTTTCTTCCTTCATTAGGATCAATAATAAATTCATCATTCCAATCAATTGGTAATGATGTCCTTGGAAGATTATCTTCGATATTGATTACAACTGAGTCGCCCCAAAATGCATTATATTCCATTATTGAATTTGAAGACTCATTTTCTGCTGTCATCACGTATGAAATGAGTTGTTCCTCCTCAGAAAGAGAGACAGACATTGTCATTTCCTGATTGCTTTCTTCATCAAACCAATCAATGAATAAAACATGTTTTGACTCAATTGAATCCCATGTAATATTGTAATTTGCAGAGAGAGGGAAATGGTCAATTACTGTGATTCCGGGTTGATTCTGAGTATCTTCATTTTGTTCAAATGCGTCAATAAGTTGCAATACATCTGGGTCGGCATCTCGAGTAAGAGTTTTTGAGGATTGAGGGTCAACCTCTGAGATTCCAGAAAAGGAAGATTCAACACTTACTGATTCACCCACCTGTTTAATCGAAAAATCGATCAATGCTAAAGAAGGAACTTCTGTTCTAACTTTGAAATAAGCGGAAGAATTTGCTAAATCAATCATTACAACTCGATCCATGTTTGTGGTTAATTCACCGCCAAAATCTTCATTGTATGAAGAAGAAATCAGATGTATTGAATAACCTACTTTTGGAGACTCATCTAGTAATTCATGGATATCCATAGAGGATTCTAACTTCGCATTGAAGGTATCCAATGAGACTAGGTAAATACAGTCCTCTAAGGCTTGAGTTGTAGCATTTTCATCATAGTTCGCTGCATTTTCATCCACGCAGCCCAGTATATCATCAATGAACTCCTCAATCTCGGATTCTTCAAAGCAACCAGCAAAGATTGTTGTCACTAATATCAAGGCCGAGAGTAGGGCAACTGCTCTCGTCATTACTCATTCGAGTCGGAAGACAGACATGAACCTGATGCCGACAGTTCGGCAACAAATTGTAGATTCACGATTAATCTCGGCGGGAAATTAAACCTGCACCAATCAAACAAATCATTGCAAGGAATCCACCAAAACCAGGTAATGATAGACGACCTGCTGTTGAATCATCAGTATATTGTCCAGCCCATGTGTCATAAATAGCCACATAGAATCCCATGGAATCATCCACACTACGCACTTCTATGCTAGGAAAGATGGTGCAGGGGACAGGATTTGAACCTGCGAAGCACTACGCACTGGGACCTAAACCCAGCCCCTTTGACCACTCGGGTACCCCTGCTTATTCCGGACGGTTAGAATATACCTCAAGAATCCAACGGAAGGCGAACCTGACCCCATAGGGTCTTAATGAAGGCGCGAGGCGAGGCGATTCTGAGGAGCATATGGCTAGAATAGGAGTTCTTGGATTAGGTAACTGGGGGACCGCACTAGCCAAAGTATGGTGCGAGGACGGTCACAACGTCATGGGTTGGACAATAGAACAAGAAGTCTATGAGGCACTAATGACTGGAAATATCAATCACAAATATCTACCTGGACACGAAATTCCAAATCTAGATGTAACAATGGAATTGTCGGATATCACTGAAACCTGTGAGATTCTTGTGATTGCTCTACCAAGTGGTGTGATTCTTTCTGTTGTCAATGATTTAATTCCCTTGCTACGACCTTCGCATGTTCTTCTCGATTTAGCCAAAGGTCTTGCTCCAAAAGAAGAGAGTGAATCAGGAATGATTTCTCCTGAAATTGAATCCCGTCTAGCAAATGCTGGAAAATCTAATCCGGTAATTGTACTAACTGGGCCAACTATCGCTCCTGAAGTCGCCAGAGGGGTCGTGACTAGCGCAATAATCGCTTGTCACGACAAATCTGTTGCTGAACGAATTTCAGAACGGCTCTCAACAGAAACTCTAGTTCTCTCGTCAACTGACGATGTGATTGGGGCTGAACTTTGGGGCGCATACAAGAACACAGTAGCTCTTGCTTGTGGTCTTGTAGATGGTCTAAGAGATGGAATTGGTGGTGATAATCTGAAAGCCGCCTTGGTTTTGGCAGGATTTAGTGAGGGTATTCGATTACTAGCGGCAATGGGAGCAGAATCCTCTACTGCATTCGGTCCAGCAGGAATCGGGGATCTCTACGTAACATCTACAAGCCCACGCTCAAGAAACAGAACTCTAGGTGAAAAGTTAGGTTCTGGAAAATCACTTGAGACTGCATTAGGTGAAATGCACATGGTTGCAGAAGGTGTTAGGGCAACTAGGATGTTTCTCAAAAGAGCAAGTACCCTTAGTATGGAAGTTCCATTCCTTAGTTCATTAGGTAAATTACTCGATGGAGATCTTGACGTCAATATCGCTGTCAGAATGATGGTAGAAGCATATGAAGCTTGAAAACAGTGAATATATTTGTTTCAAAATACAGATTTTCTCAATTACATGACGCCGATATCAATATCGTCTATCATCATCCGCCAAGAGCATGGCGCACCGCAGTGCACTGCAGATAGCCGTTCTTCTAGCCATGTTCGCAATGGTCACTTCGTGGGTTCCAATGAGCGCTCCTAGTAATGAGCTTCCAGTGAATAATGAATCCCGCGAACAAGTTGGAGGAGGTGAGCCTACTCTTGAAGAACAATGCAGTTCGATTACCTTTGAAGACATGTTTGATTATTCAAGCGCTATTTTTGAAATTGAAATTGCTTCTGATTGGAAATCGGCTGATGTCCACGCGATAGCGTGGGTAAATGGTACATTTGCGGATATTGTGAGAACAAACCTTGACACATTTGTAGCAGAGGTATATCCTAGTGGAGATGATGGATGGATTTCCACAGATGAGAGGGAAGGTGTTCGTGCTATAGCTTCAGAGTGTGTCGAGCACACGCTAACACGAATTGGAATGAGGGATGGTGGCCCTCACCGAGGTGGTGGTGGTACAGATTGGAAGAACATCTCTTGGACTGAGGATGAAGTATTGGTCGAAGAATGGAATCTTGTCCCCGAAGATCACTCTCAAGTCCGTTCGTGTTCAGGATGGGGTAGTAGTAGCGACTGTGTTGAGATACCAGTAGTTCCCAACTCAGATAGAGACTGTGATACGAATATAGCTGCGACTGCAGAAATAGATGAATGCAGATTGATGCTTTGGCTAAATGCTTCCTTGACAATTAATAATATCAATTCACCTGACGAATTCACCATTGCATTCAATGCCTCTAACTTGTCGAATATACTCTATAATTTCCATTTCCCATACACAGAAGGACTTCGTCTCGACATGTGGGACGAATGCGAAGGGCGTAATGTAGAAGTTGAAACCGACGAATATGCAGGAGAAGCCCCTCTGAGAGGCACTTGTTTGGGAGATGCTTCAAGTTCGTATCAATTGATTGAGAATGATGATGGTAGTCTGACTTATTCCATTGAGCCAAATATGCCTACTTGGCCAATTGGAGAAGACCTATTCGCTGATTTCACCACTGCGCCAATACCAATCGACAATCCTCCTGCTTGGACTGAATCGGCACCGGAAGATGATGCTTGGTTCCCAAAGAGCAGTGGCGGACAACAAGTGATTGCCAATTGGCAGGAAATGCAGAACTGGTTTTCGGACGAAGCCGCTCTTTCTTCATTGACTATCGATTGCCGAGGAAATGCAGGGCTAAATATCCAGATTGAAAATCGTGAATTGTCAATGGACGTCCCTCGAGGTGAGGCTGGAGAAGTTACATGTGAGGCTATAGATCAGGCAGGACAATCTTCAGGAAATAGGTCTTGGAATGTAGGAGTGCCATTCCAAGTTTCAACTACAGATTCAGAACTTTTGGACCCTCATCCAATTACTCTTAGTCCAACATCGGGTTGGCCAGAATTAAGTGTATTAATTGGATTCAGTTCAGAATATGGAGTCAGAGACGATTCTTCAGGTCCGTTTTCACTATATGTCTCTGAAATCACTGCCGAGGTTGACTCTTCTTCAATAGTTCCAGGCCCTGCGTATGTTTGGGTAGAAGTTTCTGGAAATGGCGTTTTTAGTATGGAAGAGTTCTATGATCTTGGAATTACCAAGACTGGTTCACCCCCTACTCTTGTAATTAATTCAGAAGGATGGAATGGAAACTCATGGTCAATGAATGGACAATTCAGTGATCCAGACGGAGAATATGTAACTTTCACCCAATTAATTGATGGCGCCGCTGCTGGAGAAGTAACAGTAAATGGAAACTCATGGACTACTCCTCAGATTGACTTCTCAGTTTGGTCAGAAGGATTGTACACAGTAGTTGTAAAAGGATGTGATGAATCAAATCTTTGTGATGAAGTTCAACATATTGTAAACAATACTCACCTATTTGACGAAACTGATCCCACCATTGAAGAGCCAAATGACAAAGACTCTGGTTTCTCACTTCCTGCAATTGGGCTACCCGGACTGATAATTGCTTTATCTGCCGCACTCATATACTCGGGCCGACGCGACTAGGTCATGAGCTTCAGTGGGAACGTAGAGAGTGAGTCTCACGAAGGTGGGCTTCTCGTTGCTTTTGAGGGTCGTGCACCACGACTAGGAGCAACCATTCGAGTAATTGGTGGTAAGTCCTTAGGTCGTGTAAACACGGTAATAGGTGCGGTAGATAGAGCCTTAATTCACATTCACCCATTAGCTGAAGATGTCAATACATCTAGTGCAATTGGTTCACCTGTTGAGATTGCACCTCGAGAGAGACGCAGTCGAGACAAGGACCGAGGGCGCTTTGATCGACGTGACAATCGTCGAGGTAGAGATGAGGGTCGAGGAAATTACGATAGAAGTGGCAATAGAGATAGGCGTGGACAAGATAGAGGCAGAGATAACAGAGATGGAAACCGTGGAGGTGACTGGACCTGCCCTAAATGTAAAAATTCAAACTTTGCCTTCAGAAATCAATGTAATCGCTGTGAAGCCGAGAAACCTAGCGGGGGCAGAGGAAATAACTCAAATTATCAAAGAGGCAGAGGAAATGACTCAAATCACCAAAGAGGTAGAGAAAATAACTCAAATTATCAAAGAGGCAGGGGTGACAGGAATAGAGGAGAACGAAGCGATGGTAATCGTGGAGGAGACTGGACTTGTCCTAAATGCAAGAATTCAAACTTTGCTTTCAGAAACCAATGTAATCGTTGTGAAGCCGAGAAACCTAGTGGAGGCGGGGACAGCAATAGAGGGAGGCAGGAAAGAAGAGACCGCCCCCCTAGAAAACAATCACGAGAAGGTGACCGAAGAGGCCCTAGAGGCGGAGAACGCAGAGGATTTAGAGATGGAGATTCTAGACAAGGCGGAAACTCAAGAGGTAGGAGTCCAGGTAGTGCAAATAAACCTCGAAGAGGTGGTTTCCGTGGGCCAACAGGTGGCGGAAATCGCCGAAACAGACCTGGTCGCAGTAGTGGAAGAAGATAATTTCAATTTCTATATTGAATAATTAACTGAAGATTAGCCACCCGAGCATTCATCTTAACAACACCTGAGCAATGGTCATGGCGAAGAGTGCGGAGAAGCTTTGGGCTGATGCGCTTGAACAAGAAAAAGTTGGTGAACTAGAGGATGCAAAATCTCTAGCACATGAAATAACTAAGATAGATCGAGATCATTCAGATGCTTGGTTCATGATTTCACGACTTTCACTACCTCCTGTCAGACGAGGAAAAACAGAAGAACCAAGCCTTGCACAAGCTGCTACTGCACTTTCCGCATTACGACATGTTGTCAGAATCGATTCTGAACGTAGAGACGCGTGGATATTGGGTGGAGCATTACTTGTCGACCATTTAGGGATGATGGAGGAGTCTCTTGAATGGTGGGAAATGAGGAGAAAATTAGTACCAAAGGAGGTTACACCTCTAGTTGAACAGATCGGTGTTCTCATCAGATTAGGAAATTATGAAGAAGCTGGAGAATTATTAGAGACCCTATTCAGTCCTGAAATGGAGGACCCCGATAATCGTCAATTATTCAGGATGGATTCAGTAAGGAAAATGGTCGCTAATGCGTCAAGTATGGAAAAGGATGAAGTTTTCAGACCACAGAATCCCAAACACAAGAGATGGGAAATTATTGACCGAATGAAAACAAGGAAACCACTATCTGAAACATTCTTCCTCTTGACTTTTGTAGCACCAATTGTTTTCTTACTCGGAACTTTCTCGATGACATTACTTGGCAATTTGGGTAGACTAGGACTCCTAATTGTTTTCCTAATCATCCTATTCTTGTTTTGGGGTATCAGTAGATTATCCTCAGGATTATTACAGAAACTGAACCGGCACTCGATGGATCTTGAAAGAGCCCTAGATGTTGAAGCGAGTTCAGGAAAACTGTGTATTCCTGATGAAATAAGAGGAAGTAAACTTTACAATTCAATCTT
>JASMAJ010000260.1 GCA_030754395.1 Candidatus Thalassarchaeaceae archaeon
AAATCCAGTATGATTCATGAATTGAAAGCAGTTGCAATGGCAATGGTGTAACAATAGCGGTGACAACTGTGGTCCATGCAGAGCTCGCAGATTGGTCGCTTCCCCATCTTGTGGCAGCTCGCTCCAAACTGGTGGAGAGCTAAGATGGCAAGTCAGCAACATGCAACTGGCACCAACAAAAGCAGACACATTACACCTCGATCCATGAGCAGACTGGCACCAACACTACCATATTGGAACGTGTGGAACACTCTTCCTTTTTTTTCAACAACGATGATTCACTCCCACTTCGTCGTCGTTGCATTGAAAATGCTCGTGCTGTTCATTGCTCGCAGATGATGATGATGATGATGATGATGATGATGATACATGATGATGCCTAGACTGTATTTCTTGAAATGCATCGAGTTGTTCGGACGGCCGGGGGAGATGTTTTCGTTTTATGTTTTACTTTCTCGCCGGCACGGGATCTCAGCCTGGCATCCGCGTGCTTGCTCGGTTTCCTTCTCCATAGCTGACGTCTAGCAAGGGCCCGCGGAATCGGCAGCAAGCAATCTGTCCGCTGAAACGAACAAACTTGAGCCGAGTCGTAAGCCAAACTGACTACGGATACTTGCGCGAGA
>JASMAJ010000261.1 GCA_030754395.1 Candidatus Thalassarchaeaceae archaeon
ATGATAGTTTTTGCGATTTATCCGAACATAAATGCAACGCCGTCAATCACTCAATCACTGGAACTGTCCGTGATGTCCGGAATGGCGTCAATCACAACTCGCTCTCTGATGACCTTCATGCGGTGAGGCTTGTAATCGTTCTCTTTGTGCGACTCAGCGTAGAGACACTTCTCGGTGGGAATCTTCACCATCTCAGCCCGACGTTTTGAATTGGCCGGGTAAGTACAAACCGTAGACCGTGTGCACAGTGCACATCGAAATTTTACAATTCTCAACCATGCCATTGCTTTAGAGTATCCGAATAATCGACGATCTGAACCGCTAAACAACATGCAATACATAAAGATGATGATGATGATGGTGATGATGATGATGATGATGGTGATGATGATGTTGGAGCGTGATCGATGATGATGGTGATGATGATGGTGATGATGATGGTGATGATCGCCTTGATGTCTGAACCCTTGAATGTGTTGTCATCGATTGTCATGATCTGATTGTCTGAACAACTGTAACTTGCTGGGGCCATGCATCATGAGATGGCGGGCTTGGCGCAAGAGGTCCCCTTGGGACGATCATCCAGCGAACAGTCCTGAACTGAGTCGAACT
>JASMAJ010000262.1 GCA_030754395.1 Candidatus Thalassarchaeaceae archaeon
GAATGTCCTCCGGACCAGAGAAGTATGATGCACAACAACCAGCGCCACAAGGCACTCACCAAGCTCACGGCGGCGGCACTGCGCTCTGCACATGTGGATTAATTCCGTTGCAAAATGTATTTATTGTAATTCGCGATTGGCATGCACCCGCATCGCGACTGGTACTGGTGCTGGTGCTGGTGTGCTGATGATGATGATGATGATGATGATGATGATGATGGTGATGTTGATGATGGTGGTGATGGTGCTGATGATGATGATGATGATGATGATGATGATGGTGGTGATGATGGTGATGATGCTGGTGGTGATGACCCCCACCCGCAACCGCAACCGTGCGGGCGCCAACAACCGCACCCGCGCGCGCAACCCCGCAACCGCCACCGCGAACGCACGGGCACCAACAACCGCGCCCGCACGCGCACCCGCACCACCAACCGCACCCGCAACGCAACCTGTGCATGCACATGTGCGCATGATGCGCATGTATAAGGCCGCAACAATCGCACAGTCGACACCACATGGGTATCCTTTGGCGCTCTCCGGAATCATCAGCAGCCTCTTTCGCTCTGCT
>JASMAJ010000263.1 GCA_030754395.1 Candidatus Thalassarchaeaceae archaeon
AATCATCATCATCACCACCACCACATCACCATCACCATCATCAGCATCATCACCATCATCACCATCATCATCATCATCATCATCATCATCATCATCATCATCACCACATCATCATCATCACCATCACCATCATCACCATCATCATCCATCATCACCACCATCACCACATCATCATCATCATCATCATCATCATCATCACCATCATCATCACCATCATCATCACCACCATCACCATCATCATCATCATCATCATCATCATCATCATCATCACCACCATCATCACCATCATCATCACCACCACCATCATCACCATCATCATCATCATCATCATCATCATCATCATCATCACCACCATCATCATCATCACCATCACCATCACCATCACCATCACCACCACCATCACCACCATCACCACCATCACCACCACCACCATCATCACCATCACCGCCACCATCATCACCACCATCGTCATCACCACCACCACCATCATCACCACCACCGTCATCACCACCACCACCACCACCACCATCATCATCATCATCATCATCATCATCATCATCGTCAT
>JASMAJ010000264.1 GCA_030754395.1 Candidatus Thalassarchaeaceae archaeon
GTCCCTTGTGTGCACTAATACCATAAGAACCATTCTTGAATTCAAGATTGGTGGCCTTGAGTGTGATCCCTCCGTTGAAGATATTGACAACTTCCTTGCTTGTATCGCTTGCACTAATGCCGTCTGAAGATAAGCTGGTTCCTTCGAGGATGACCAACCGGTGAGGAAGTGATGTGGCATCAAGGCTCAGGTTTTCGCTACAGATTCCGCTGATAACAATATGATTATAGTTCTGTAATGCCGTTGTAATGGATTCTCCACCACTACAGTTGACCGTGGTCTTACGGGTGCCAAAACGTTCCAGCAGGTAGGTGAAATTCTCATTCACCTCACTGGCCTTGGCGGCGGTATTGGCAGAAAAGGTATGGGGAAGGCTTTGGCCCATTGCCGAAAGCGGGACTAATCCCATACAAAGAAAAACAAAGGACACGAAGAATGTTTTTATAGTTTTCATATCAACTCCTTTTATGGTGTTATTGCCAGTTATGGGAATCCCAAGAGCCCTGATCCCAGACCAGAGCAGTAGTAGTGGTATCAGTAGTTGAAGAACCACTATCACTACTACTAC
>JASMAJ010000265.1 GCA_030754395.1 Candidatus Thalassarchaeaceae archaeon
TGTTAAAGGAGAACTTATTAAAATAGCTTCCAAGGGGAAATATACGCTCGAGGATGTAATTGCCACAGTAAAAACTAGCGAAGGTAACAAAGATTTAACAATGCTTCAAAAATGGCCGGTTCGTAACGGAAGGCCCTTTAAAGAAAAGCAAGATCCAATAACCCCCCTTTTAACAGGTCAACGGATTGTTGATACATTTTTCCCAGTCGCTAAAGGTGGTACAGCAGCAATTCCCGGTCCATTTGGCGGGGGCAAAACAATCTTAGGGCATCAATTGGCCAAATGGTGTGATGCTGAGGTGTTTATCTATATAGGATGTGGAGAACGTGGAAATGAGATGACAGAAGTTCTCGAAGAATTTCCGGAAATTGAAGATCCAACTACTGGTAAACCTTTAATGGAACGTACGGTACTAATCGCTAATACCTCGAATATGCCAGTAGCAGCAAGAGATGCTAGCGTTTATACTGGTATCACGGTAGGAGAGTATTATCGGGATATGGGGTATAGTGTTGCACTCATGGCGGATTCAACATCCAGATGGGCTGAAGCAATGC
>JASMAJ010000266.1 GCA_030754395.1 Candidatus Thalassarchaeaceae archaeon
ACGTAGGTGTCAAACTGCCGAGCTCAGAGGCCTATACTGGGTGCGTATCAATTGGTCCTATTAGCGGAGACACATTTTAGGTACACCCCGGAAGTCTGTTAAATGCGTGTCATCACCATCATCATCATCATCATCATCATTTTCCTTGCGCACACGTTGCGCACATATATGCATATACGGTACGATATAAGATTTTTTTGCGTTTGTTTGTGCTCTGTCCACTACATGCTTCCCTCAATACATGCTTCCGAGTAATTCCTAGTAATCCCTAGTAATTCCTAGTAATTCCTAATAATTCCTAGTGATTCCTTGTAATTCCTTGTAATTCCGAGTGATTCCTAGTAATTTTCTAGCAATTCCTAGTAATTCCCTAGTCATTCCTAGTACCGGCAGGTGTGGATAAATCGAACTCTCATGCAGGTCCGGCGGCCTCTTCGTCGGAGAGCTCTTGGAAAGGCTCCTCGGTCGCCCATCATCATCATCATCATCATCATCATCATTGCCATCATCATCATCATCACCATCCTCATCATCAT
>JASMAJ010000026.1 GCA_030754395.1 Candidatus Thalassarchaeaceae archaeon
GTTGGTGATGATCCAATAGTTATCGCCGATCGACTGCGAGATTTGCGTAATCAATCATCGAGAGCGTTGGAGGTACAAACTAGCCCAGATTCAGACGCAGTCCGTGTAATGTCAATACATGGGTCTAAAGGATTAGAGGCAAAGGTCGTGATACTTGCAGATCTTTTTTCTGGCAAACAAGTCACTATGACTATTGGGAATATCAATAGATTAATCGCTACTCCCGAACTTTACGCCGGCCATCCTAAACCATGGTCAATCAATGATGTGCCTAAATCTGCTGCATGGCACCACGTCAAACGCCTTCATCAAAGCCGTAAGGATGCTGAAGCACGCCGACTGTTGTATGTCGCTGCAACTCGAGTTGAAGAGAGACTAATTCTCGTAGGTTCTCCCTTTGGAACTCACTGGATGGATAAGGAAGGATTGATTCTTCCATGGAAATATTCTCAGAGTCAAACACAGCTTGGTCAGATGTGGACGGAGTCCCTCCGACAAGGGTCTTGGAGACGTCACGAGAAAGGTAGTCACTGGCTTGATGGAAGTGAGGATTTTGATGGTGATGAGCCCATTTCTGAGAGTAATAAAGATGCACCTCGAATTCTTAATCCTGCAGCTATGATGCATGATGCCAAATTAGGTGGTAAGGCTCTCAATTCTATCCATATATATCATCATCCAGATTGTCTCCCTATTGAAACAGGACGTTCAGAATATACTCCGTTAGTAGATCAAACTAGAATAGATCTCCAGGCTAGAGTTGAAACTCATGGTATAGAATCTTCCAATCAACGGATTGATAATCAGGCAAGAATTCGACTTGCACCACATCGTCTCTCTAATATTGATAGTTGTGCGCGCAGACATTGGCTCGAAACTAGAGGTGGCTTGCGTCCAAATTCGATTTCAAAGAACCGTAAAATGGGAGATTCTGAATGGGATGAGAGAGATGAAGATGATATTCTTTTGAAAATTCCAAATCCTACTGAATTGGGTCTAATAGTTCACAGGATACTTGAGATTGGTATAGGAAATCCTGGATCAAATGGACAGCCAAGCCTTCCTCTGCCTGAGGTTTGGACCAGCCCAACCCCTTGTCGACTGCTAGACCCGGATTTACATAATCAGGTGTATGAGGAATTGATGCCTGTAGGAATCGATAAGGAATTAACGAACAAAATCATAATGACTATGTTGGAACGAATTCAATCTGGCCTCATTGGCCGCTTAACTAGTGGAGAAATTGCTAATGAAGAGCGCTTGGAAGGTCTGAGAACAGAGTATCCATTCACAATTTCTAACCAAATTTCATTCGAAGCTATCCCTCGAACTCGCTGGACACCAATTGGACTTGAAAATCTCACATATATTGAGCAAGCACACGTTGACATGGATGGTTCAATCGATTTAGTGCTATGCTCTGAAGGGCCCAAGGGCTCATCTATACGACCTATTGATCTCAAAACCGAACAGGCGACCTCAATACTGAGTCAGAACGGTCAATTATTGACAACTCTAGGAGAGGAATCAACTGAACCAATGAGTATTGCAGAGGAGGAGATGTTACGACATCACCGCCTTCAATTAGCTCTCTATCACAGAGTCTTAGAAATGATGGAAGCAACTCGTCCTAGCAGCCAGCGTCGTTCTGTGGAACGACCAGGTATCCTCATTGGTGTTACCGGCCGTCTTGTTATCTATCCAGAAGATATGTTTGAAGTTGCGAGAGCAGAAATCGATGAAATAATCAGAACCGCTGTTCGAATCGAATTATCCACGGAATTGCCGCTTGCTGAATTCCAAAGAAGACCTGCTGAGGAAGCTTACATTTGCGATACTTGCCCATTTAATAGAGGAGATATTCCAATTTGTGGCCCTCTTGATGAGTGAGTTGGGGGCGTCGAAGACTCCATGTGTGTATTTTGTGAGGCAGGGCTATGGACATCGACATTGACAGTATGATGGAGACCGTGGATTCAATTTGGGAAGAGTCGATATTGCCTAGTCTATCGCAATTCATTGAGATACATGCGCTATCACCCGGTTTCGCTCCTGATTGGGATGAATTAGGTGAATTACAGGCCACGATTGATTTGTTTTGTGGCTGGTTGGATAGACAAGGAATTTCAGGGATGACATACGAAACTCACCGTATAGGAAACCATTCTCCAGTTCTCCTAGTTACCATCGAAGGAACCGGCTCTGGCGAGGTCCTATTCTATTCTCATCTAGATAAACAACCCAGCCGACCTAACTTATGGTCGGAGGGGTTACATCCTCTCAAGGCGGTACGTCGAGATCCCTTCTTATTTGGAAGAGGATCAGTTGATGATGGATATGGTGGATATCTGTGTGTGACGGCAATAAAGTTGCTACAGGAGGCAGGAATTCCTCACCCTAAGGCTACTTTCCTCATCGAAACTTGTGAGGAATCAGGTTCATTCGATCTCCCTCCCTATCTCGATGCGTTGTCTGAGAATTTAGGATTTCCCGATTTGATTGTGGTCCTAGACAGTGGTGGCCCGACTTACGAACACATTTGGGTAACCGAAGCACTCCGAGGCCTCGTTGCTGGAAATCTCAGTGTTAAGGTATCACATGAGGGTGTTCATTCTGGAATGTCAGGTGGCGCAATCCCGTCTTCTTTTAGGATACAGCGTATGCTTTTGGACCGGGTTGAAAACTCCAGTACAGGAGAGGTACTTATCCCAGAGATGCATGTTGAGATTTCTGACAAGATAAAGCAAGAGGCAGCCACCCTAGGTTCAATTCTTGGTGATGAACTTTGGAAGAGTTTGCCTGTAGTAAATACACTTGAGCCTCAGACAAGAGGGGCAGATCAGATTCTATTGGACATAAATTGGAGACCAGCAATGTCAGTTATAGGAGCTGATGGCATGCCTCCTGTACAGACAGCAGGCAATGTTCTTCGTACCCACACAGATTTGAAACTCAGCTTCAGAATACCACCAGGCGTAAAAGCGGAATATGTTCAGGGTGTTGTGAAGGAGATGCTTGAGAAAGATCCTCCATATGGGGCAGAGGTCACATATCATGCTACGGAACCTGCTGATGGATTTCATGCACCACCCTTGCATGATGGAGTAGCTAAGGCCCTTGATGAAGTTAGTATGAAGCTCACCGGCTATTCTCCAATGGCGACATGGATAGGTGGTACAATTCCATTCATGGCCATGATTCAAAATAAATATCCAAATGCATGTTTTCTTTGCACAGGGTCATCTGGACCTGGAAATAATGCACATGGACCAGATGAAAAATTGCACATTCCTCATTCTAAGCGACTGAACGTAGCATTAGCATATGCTGTTGCTGCATTATCTAAGTAAAAACCCAATAAAATAACGGAAAATCAAGTTTTCAGTGGTGTGCTTCAACAGCCCTCCTACATGACTGTGAATCCGCCGCAGTTATAGCGGACCGGAGGCTCGAAGGTGTTGAGGGGCACTCGTGAGCGAAGAAGATAGCACAATCACACCCGAACTTCGAGTTCGCCAATTAGAGGAAGAATTAGCCAAGGCAGAGGAACGTCTTGACAAACTATATGCTGGATATACTGCAATTGAGCAGAAGGTTTCTGAAAAATCTGCAGTTATTGATGTTCTTGAACAAGAGGCAATTGACAAAGAAATTGAGAGAGAAGCCATTGATGCTCTTCTTAGTGATAAGGATTCACGAATTCATAATCTTGAATTGGAAAGTGTGAAGGCAAGTCAAAGAGTCAAACATCTAGAACCAGAATTATCAAAGATGGAAGAAATGTATACTCGTGAATCTGCTAGATTAGGCCGCGTATTTGAGGTGGCTGAGGATTTAGACGAAGCTCTTGGTGTCGCTAAGGCTGAATTATCAGCTAGAGACGACTGGTATGCTCAACACATGGATTTATTCGAGGATTTAAGCAAAGCAATTCAGACACGCTATGACATGATTGACACTGCTATCGAGGCTGTAAGAGAACAAGAACTCAAACAGGCAACATTCCGAGAGAGAATGGATGAGGCAGTCGATGCTGCAGCCGATGCGGCTGAAGAAAATGAATCAGAAGATGGTGATTCTGAGGAAGAATCCACTGAATAATCAGACTGGCTTTGTTCCATTTGCTAAGCGGATGCATTTTGCAGGAATGCCTGCCCATACTTCACCAGCTGGGACCTCAGTCCATTTCGGTAGTACAGCCATGGTGGCAATTACTGCCCCCTCTCCTATCTTACAACCAGGTTGTACAGTCGACTTTGCTCCAATAAGAGCCCCATCACCGATTACAACAGGAGCCATGACTAACTCACCTTTTTCCACAAGATGAGCATTGATTGTGCATGCACCACCGAGAACAACATTATTCCCTATGATTACTGATTTGCAATCGTTAACATTCTCAGTGTTTAGTTGACAACCCTTACCTATTTTCGCTCCTGAAAGTCTGTAGTACAATGTTCCAATGAATGAAGGGACTAGTTTTGGTAGGAAGAATAATGCAATACGATGGAAGAGCATTGAAAATGCCCACTGGATTGTAACAAACGATCTTAGTGGATACCTTCCTTCTCCAACCCGAGGGCCAGTCAAGCCACCAAGAACCCCCGATAACAAAACTAAGGTGACCCCCCAAATCATGACTCCAAAACCAAGGAGGATGCCTGTACCAAGAATCTCAATCCAGTACTCTTGCTCAGCAACTAATGGATGAAATTCAAGAAATATCCAGACTCCTGGTGTAGCAGCGATTCCCACAACAATTGCTAACATTGGCATGACTAGAGTAGTCAACAAATTCTGAACAAAATCAAATGATTTCATTTTTCTTCACCGCGAAATAATCCAGCTTCAGCATCAACGGCTTTTGCAACTCTTATTCCTTCTTCAACATCAATACGAAGGAATGTCAACATCCCTAGTAATATCACTATGACAATGCTGAGAAGGGCCATCCGACTATCCATAGAAGATGATACTACAAAGTAAATCAATGGCCCAAATACAGCCGCTGCTTTTCCAATAAATCCGAAGAATCCGAAGAACTCAGTGGTCTTCGATGCTGGAATTAGCATACCGAATAAACTGCGAGCCTGTGCTCCAGCAGTTCCCATTACCAATCCAACCATCATTCCAAGCAATATCCATTGCAAGTTGACTCCAAATCCAGCGGGACCCCAAACATTGTCTCTCAGGAAGTTCGGCCACCAATCCACCATACCGCCTTCAATAATTGAGGGGTGCCCATCTCCTACCGATGCGCTTTCATCCAACTCCCCACCACTAAATGAGAAAGAGAATCTGTGGTCAGTCATTTGCTCCATTTCAGTGGCCAATAAGCCTGCATTCTCTAGATTTAGAGAGGTTCTTTCATCCTCTCCATCCTTCAGGAAAGAGAGGAAACTATCTCTGAATTCTGCATCCCCAGCTCCTTCTTTACTCACCCATCCATCTACTCCTTTATCATAGAGCGTGGAGAGTTCGTAAACACCCTCATCTTCGTTCCAGTCATACTGGAAATCATATCTTTCATGGTCATCATCAAGATCTAGGGGTGCAAATCCAACCGCGAGTACGGCAACTACGCAGTAAACCGAAAGAGCAACTCCGAGGACTTCTTTAGTACCATGTTTGGAAGCCAGACGGCCACCTATTACTGACATCGGAATAGCGGTGATATTGACCATTAATAATAGTACGAAATTCATAGTCGGATTAATTCTTAGAACCGAATCCGCAAAGGCTGAGGCCATTGCTCCAATGGTATTGATACCATCATAGAATAGAAGATATCCAATTAAGTAAGTTACCAATACTTTGTACTTCTTTATTTCCTTGAATGTATTACCAACTTCTCTGAATCCGTCAATCATTGCTTCAGTCAAAGATTCGTACTCAGTGGGATTGGGGATTTCTGGTTCAGGCGTATTCTTGAAAATTGGCATTCCAAAACCTAACCACCATAGTGCACTGGTGATGAAGACGAAGCTAAGTACCGGAGGGCTCCAACTTGTGGTAAGTCCAAAGAAACCAGTCGTCCCGATGACTAAGTGTACGATTAGTAGTAGTGAGCCTCCAGCATATCCATAGGCAAATCCCCAACTAGAAACATGATCCATTAATCGATTATCTGCAAGATAGGGCATGAAAGCGTAGTAGATTACATTCCCTCCTGCAAATCCAATATTACCAATGACTAAACAAATTGCGAGGAATTTCCACGATGAATCCTCTCCCATGAAAGGCGAGAGCCCCATTAATGCAGTAAATACAATACCAATAATCGTGTAAATCCACAAAATTTTCTTCTTTATCGGCATTCGATCTGCTACAGCGCCAAGAAACGGACTACTAATTGCAACAAACATACTAGATATTGCTAGCACAATAGCATAGAATCCATCACCGGTAACTTCCCATCCAGCATACTCCTTCCCACCCCCTGTGGCTAGATTGAACATACTGGATAGCAAAGTAGGGACTACTACGGTAAGAACAGTGAGTGCAAAGGCTTGATTGGCCCAGTCGTACCAGTACCAACTCTTCAGAGATTTTTTATCATCCTCACTCATTTTGTCGAGTAAATTATCGACCATTTCTGATTTCGAATTCCCCCTCTCCGAAACAGATTCCATACCACTTACGATGCAAGCAGGCAAATTAGGTTGACCTATTGGACCCGTCAGAATCAAGTCAGGGGTCAGAGCCGATAAATCATGGGAGATGCCTGTGGTATGATGGGGGACGGTTCAAAGGCAGTCAAAATCCATCACCTCGTAAAGGCTAGAGAGAATACTCCTGAATCAATCCAAAGACGTGAATCTTGGGATGCATCAAAACCTGCTACTGTTTACATTACTCCTGAGCGGATGCCAGATGGAACTCATTGTAAGGCGGCCACTGTAATTCTAAGGACACGTGGCTGTGCTTGGTGGTGGAAATCTGGTTGTACATTTTGCGGATACTTCAACGATGTAAGAGATGACGTTAGTGCTGAAGATATGTTCGAACAATGGGAAGATGCAAAACGGCAGACCAACGATTTCGAAGGATGTTCGATGGTCAAGGTTTACACATCTGGGACTTTTTTTGAAGATCAAGAGAATCCTGTTGAATGGCAGGAACATGTTCTGCGTGAAACGCACGAAATGGGACTTCATCTTGTAATCGAAGCCCAAGCTCATTTGTGTAAGCCAGAGAAATTAGCATGGCTTTCAAGCCTTCAACCAGATTGTACTGTTGCCATTGGATTAGAGGCATATGACGACGCAGTATTACGTTTTCATGTGAACAAGGGTTTCTCAACTAAGACTTGGAGGAAATCGGTTGAGGATTTACGAGCAAATGGTCTTCGAGTCAAAACCTATCTAATTTTCAAGCCCCCATTCATGTCCGAGGGGGATGCTCTTGAACACACTTCAAAGTGGCTTGTCGATGTAGCACCAATGTCGGATGAAGTTTCGATTAATCCAATGAATATTCAGAATCGAACAATCGTAGATCGCCTATTTCGTAATCGTGAATATCGACCTCCATGGTTGTGGTCTCTGATTGAGATGATTGAGCGTACTCATGAGAAAACATCGAATGATGACGCACGCATCATTGTTCACCCAACTGCTGCAGGCAAAATTCGTGGTTCACACAATTGTGGTAAATGCGACAAGGAGGTTGTTGCAGCAATAGAGCGCTATTCGGTTTCACGAAATTTAGCTGAGTTCAAGGGTCTGGGCTGTGACTGCAAGGCTACATGGCGAGCAGAAATAGATTCAGACCTCAATCTCCCAACACCACTTGGAACGGGCCGAGACCGTCGAGGAAACCGTGTTGACCGAATGCGAGCACCTTGAACGGAGGGACTACGTCCCTCGCCTAATGCTTAAGGGGCAATCTCCGGTGGTCGGTACAGTTCTGATGTTATCAGGGCCAGTGGTGTTTCAATGACAGAAGATGATGGATTCCTCCAAGGCGAGAACGAACCTACTGCATCAATGGTGCTGCTTGTCATAGCTGGCGTGGGGGCTTTGGTCTTCATGGTGATTTACAGTATCCTCTATCCGGGTCAGGATTTCCCAGTCCTTTCTGATTTGGAAACCTTTGGTGTATTGAACGGCGGAATTTGGTTTTTCATCCTTGGAGCCATGCTTGGATTGTTTGCAATTTTCTCAACTATGATTACGGAGGCTACCCGCGAGTGAGGTGATTGTTATGGATGATATTCTCACTACCCTTTCCGTCTTTTGGCTCTCTGCTTTAGTATTCTATGTCCTAGTTCATCGTGGACTCTGGATATTTACTGATGTAACTAGAACTATGAGTATGTTTACTCTTGAGAAGGCCCTTGGCCCAGGAATCGATCTTGTTGAAGGACGCAAGGGTTCAGCCCCTCGTGCTTGGATAATGCAGTCTGTTCTGTGGCTCTTTGTGGGGGCAATTTTCACCTTTGAAGGTCTTTGGCTTAACCATGAGCCAGATGCCCTACACGCTCTGTCTTCATGGGGCTACAACCCTACTGCTGAGACTTTATCTGCCACTGGCGAAATAGTCACTCTTTGGGGAGGGATTGCTATGGCTCTAATTGGTAGTGGAATGTACGTTCTTCCTAAATTGCTGGGTACTGATCTAGCCAGTGAGAAAAATGCAACCCTTGTCTCATTTCTCTGGACATTTTCTATTGTAGTCTATATGATTGGTTCTCAGAATTCTGAAATCCTTGGCCTTGACATTATGATGATTGGAACTGGAATTAATGTGATTGCATTGCTTGCTGTAATCATGAACCAATTACTAACTCTGTCTAACCGTTCAGGCTCCATCCCTATGCCTGCGTGGCTAATTATCTTCGGATTGGTATCTGACCCACTTTCTCTTATTGCAGCAGCACTCACAGGTTCTTTGACTACAGGTGCAGGCCAATGGTTAGTCTACCATATGATTGGAGGAGGATTCTTCTTCTTATC
>JASMAJ010000027.1 GCA_030754395.1 Candidatus Thalassarchaeaceae archaeon
TATCTTCAGTAACATCAGTATAGACATGTGGCCACATGTAGACTCCTTCACCAGCATCACCTATGAAATTCTCAGGTTTGTTGTCATTGGTAATTCTTCCTTCGCCCCAGATTTTCTTTGCTCCACTAGCCTCACACATTTCCAATCCTTTCAGGAAATCTCCAGCGTACTTTTCAGACAACATTGGTCCGTAAAGGACGTCTTCATGGCGCATTGAGTCACCAATTGTGGTCGACTTAACCTTCGCCATCAATTTCTCAACAAATTCGTCATAGATGTCTTCGTGAATAATCAGATTACCTAAACTTGTACAGCGTTGACCAGCAGTTCCAAATCCAGCCCAGTAAGCTCCTTCGATGGCATTTTCCATGTTTGCGCTAGGCATAATGACTAGGGGGTTCTTTCCACCCAATTCCAAAGATGCGCTGACTAGGTTACGTCCACAGACCTCTCCTATCATCTTTCCAACTGCAGTGCTGCCAGTGAAACTAATCTTGTTTACCAAACCTTCGTCAACAGCGTCGACGAGGTGTTGACCAGCACCGCTCCCCTTACCATGTACGAGGTTGATGACACCATCAGGTAGTCCAGCTTCGTGCATTATGCGTGTGAGCATGAATGAGAGAAGAGGTGCATCCTGAGGTGACTTCCAGACACAGGTATTTCCACACATGATGGCTGGGATCATCTTCCAGAATGGAACAGCGGCAGGAAAGTTGCAGGCGTTGATTATTCCACATACTCCGAGTGGTCGGCGGTAAGTGAATAGCTCCTTGTCGGGAAGTTCGGAGTTAACGGTTTGTCCGTATAGTCGGCGTCCCTCTGATTGGAAGAAAAGGCAAGTGTCAATTGCTTCTTGTACTGAACCTGCAGATTCTTTCAGAGTCTTGCCTATTTCGCGAGTTTCCACACGAACGATATCGTCTTTGTATTGCATCAGTAACCTTCCCATGTTGCCTATGATTTGCCCACGGGTGGGAGCGGGAGTTGCAGACCAACTAGAGAATGCGGCTCGTGCAGCGGCAAGTGCTTCGTGAACATCATCCTTAGTGGAGAGGGGAAATTCGCCCAGACAATCATCTTGCCAAGCCGGGTTTATACTCTCAAAAGTCGCACCATCACTAGCCAATTTTAATTGTCCATTGATGATGTTATAACCGCGAATCTTTGGCGAATGATTCGGATTATTGGCATCCATTATCTCGAATCCAGTCTCGAGTGCGTGGGTCATAATGCGCGCGAAACTTGATTCGGCCAAGAAACCACCGCATCGCACCTCATGATTCTGATAACCAAAAGAGTCGATTTGACAATGCGGAATTGCTGGGTTTAACTACCCCCTTTGACGACAAGAGATTGCACGGAGGGCCGAAATGTCAGACGAACCAGATAAAGAACTGAAACTTAGGGTTGCTAAGGCAATCCCAAGTGATGTAGGTCATGGAAGGGCTCGAGTACCATTTGACAACGAGTTGAATCTTAAACCAGGCGATATTGTTGAGATTGAAGGAGAGCGTTCGACCGCTGCAATTGTTTGGCGATGTCGTCCAGAAGATGCAAACCTTGGTGTGATTCGAATTGACGGTATAATTCGTAAGAATGCAAGTGTATCTTTAGGTGATCGTGTGGTAATTCGTAAGGTTGAGACTCAAGCATGCACACGTCTTATTCTTAGTCCAGTAATGGCAAAGCAGCAGAAGGTGCGTTTTGGCCCTGGAATCGAAGGATTCGCTCGACGTGGCCTGAACAAGAGGCCTGTTGTAGCGGGTGATCGAATCTTTATTCCAGGTATGACTCTCTTCGCTGAGGCTCTGCCTTTCCAGATTGTACAGACTCAACCAAAGGGAATTGTACAGGTTCTTCCAGATACTGAAATTATCATCAAGGAGGAAGTTGTTGATGAGGCAGAAGCCTCCGAAGTATCCAGTATTACATACGAGGATATTGGCGGAATCGGCGAACAATTACAAAAGGTCCGCGAAATGATTGAGCTTCCACTAAAACATCCTGTTCTTTTCCGTAGATTAGGAATTGATCCACCTCGAGGTGTATTGTTGCATGGTCCACCTGGAACTGGTAAGACACTGATTGCTAAAGCAGTTGCAAGCGAAACAAATGCACATTTTACATCTATCAATGGTCCCGAGATTATCTCAAAGTATTACGGTGAGAGTGAGAAGCAGTTGCGTGAGATATTTGACGAAGCAACAGCCAATGCGCCAGCAATCATTTTTATCGATGAACTCGACTCTATTGCTCCCAAGCGAGAGGATGTAAGTGGAGAAGTTGAACGAAGAGTTGTGGCTCAATTATTGACACTTCTCGATGGTATGCAGGGACGCGACAATGTTGTTGTCATTGGAGCCACAAATCGTCGTGATGCAATCGACCCAGCCTTACGAAGACCGGGTCGATTTGACAGAGAATTAGAAATTGGCGTTCCTGACAAGAATGGGCGTGAGGAAATTATCAACATTCATACTCGTGGAATGCCAATTAGTGATGATTTTGACATGGAGTGGTTATTGGATAATTCATACGGATTTGTCGGCGCAGATATTTCTGCACTAGTTCGTGAGTCTGCGATGAAGGCACTGCGCCGTTATCTTCCTGAGATTGACTTAGATGAAGAACAAATTCCCGCCGAGGTACTTGAGAAAATGGAGGTCAAAATGACTGACTTCCGAGAAGCCATTAAGGAAATTGAACCGAGTGCTCTTCGAGAGATATATGTTGAGATTCCAGAGGTTGGATGGGAAGAAGTAGGTGGACTTCATGATGTCAAGGAGCGTCTCAAAGAATCTGTCGAATGGCCACTTACTAAACCGGAACTTTTCGAGCACTTTGGTATCAATCCTCCAAGAGGAATTGTTCTCTTTGGCGCTCCTGGAACAGGGAAAACTCTGATTGCCAAAGCAATTGCCAATGAAGCAAAGGCAAACTTCATCTCAATCAAGGGACCAGAGATGGTTTCGAAGTGGGTCGGTGAATCAGAACGTGCCGTACGTGAGGTTTTCAAGAAAGCAAAGCAATCCTCCCCCTCAATTATTTTCTTAGATGAGTTTGAGAGTATTGCAAGTGTACGTAGGACTGGTTCTGGCGATGGTTCAGATACGATGAATAGGGTTGTCAATCAATTGCTCAGTAGTATGGATGGAGTGGATTCTATGGAGGGTGTGATTGTTGTTGCAGCCACAAATAGACCCGAGATGATTGATCCAGCGTTATTGCGGAGTGGACGCTTCGAACGTGTATTGCACGTACCTCCGCCAGATGTTGAAGCTAGGGAAAAAATTCTCCGAATTCATACGGCAGATATGCCACTTGGTAAGTTCAATATTGATGATTTAGCATCAAAACTTGACAATTATACTGGTGCCGATATTGAGTCAATCTGCCGAGAAGCAGCTCTAATCTCTATGAGGGCTGGGAAGAAGTCTGTATCGAAGAAAGCGTTTGAGGATGCAATCGAACGTGTAAGGCCTACAATAACCGATGAAATGATGGAGTACTATGGTCGCATGGAGGGCATGCTCACAAGCGGATTAGAGTCAGTTCGTCGTCGACCAGACACATTGTCAGGGATAGAAGCGGTTTGAGGTGGAATAATGCCAACGACATTCGGTCGTGAAATACTTGGTCGAGATGTTGTTGATCAAGCAGGTGATAAACTCGGTGTTCTTGCTGATTTTAGCATTGATATGGGTTCAGGGAGCATTACGAATCTCCTTGTTAACCTTGAGCCGGATTTAGACCCCTCCTTGTTACCTTGGCCAACCACAGAAGGCCTTCTTTCGGTTCCTGTCGACGAAATCTCTGATGTAGCATCGTCAATTCAATTATCTCGATGACCGATGCATCAACCGTGCAACAGTGAATAACGGTCTTAAGTCTAAGTTGAGGCTCGTAAGTCGTTCCATAGGAACGGTGGCTTGCAGTATGCCTGAATCGCGCGATTGGATGAAGACGCTAAAGTCGCCTCGAACAAGGCGTAATGTTTTGGTTTTCTCATTCTGGACGATGTTGATTATTCTCATATCTAGTATAGGTGCTACATACGTAATTCCTGGTCAAACCCAACAATCTGCGTATGGAGATGATTGGAATGATTTAGGTTCTTTTCGTGAAGAAATTTCGGATCTTGGAATTGAAACAACTGCATTAGTGTCAAGTCCACTACTACTGACTGAGATAGATAATCCTGAACAAGCAGTATTCGTTATCTCCGGAGTTGAGAGAGATACAATTTCTTTACCAAAATTCACTGGCGATGAGACAATTGTTGATTTTAAGGAGTCAGATGGTTATACAAGTTCTGAGATTTCAGCAATTACGGATTTCGTTGAAGCCGGAGGGACTCTCTTACTCATGGATGACTTTGGTTATTCTTCAGGAATTGCAAGTGAATATGGATTAACTTACTCTGGTCACAATCTATACGATGGAGAAGCTTGGGCTAGAAGTTTGGGATATCAATATGTTTGGGTTAATGAGACAAATGCGTTTAACTTTACATCTACCTCAGGTTCTGTTGCTGTATCTGTACATCCTTGTTTAAGAGATATTGATGGTGATGGGGTAATTGATCTATTAGATGATGATCCATTTGATCCCAATGTAGGAGGAGTAATTACCGCTGAAAATGTAGGCCTTTGCTCTCATAGATGGAATCAAGAAACAGGCGAATGGGACTTTTCTGAGAATTACGATCTTCTGACAAATTTGCCATCAGCATTTGAGAAGGAGGGATCTTTCAACCCAGCCGAAAATAGATATGCAATTAGTGCTAGCACTCTTGATTCATATATTGATACCAACGATGATGGGAATCTAACTGTGGGATTTGAATCAGCTGGGATTGAGGGCGATGAACAAGGTCCATTCGCAGTTTATGTTAGATTCTGTGTTGAGAGAATGTGCGTTGATTCTACCTCAGGAAGAGTACATTTTGTTTCTGATGGCTCATTATTAATCAATTCATTATATGATGCTGGCCCTAATTCTCTTTACTCTTTGGATGTACCTTCAAATGATAATCGAAAGTGGGCTCTTGATTTGATTGCCGAATCATTACTTCTTGGAAATACCAGTGTTTCTGCATCTGAAGATGCAATAGTAATCTTTGATGAATCACGCCATCAGCAATCGACTCCAATGGGTGATACATACAATCTTCTGTACTATCTTTTGGTGTACTTTACTAATGACTGGATGGCTATGTTAACTCTATTCCTTGGCCTTTTCATCTTTTTAGAAGCGGTTCTTATTCGAAAAGAGGATCCCGAAGATTGGCGCCATGTCTTCAGAATTATTTACTATGGTTTTGGTGATGCTAGAAGATATGAGTACTACCAACGACCTGAAAAAATAAGGCAGGTTTTCTTGAGTAGAGTAAGAAACCTGAATACACTATCCCGTGAGGAATTTGATGCGCTTCCTGCTGTAGAGTTGCAGAAGATGATTGATGATCCTATCCTAGTTCAATTCATTTTTGAAAACCGTCGATACAAACCTAAAGAATTGGCGGGAATTGTCATTAAAATAAAAGAATGGGGACTAAATCCCTCTGAAGGTGATGCCTAATGTGGACTAGAAAGGCTGCGATTATGTTCACTAGTGGAATTTCATTAATTCTTATTGGAATGATGATTTCTCATTTCCAATTGATGATTATTGGCCTAACCTTCGTTGCCTTTATCGTAATTAATGGGTGGGTTTCAGGACATTCTGAGTTAGAGTTATCTCGTAATATTTCTGCTCAAAATGTGTACAAAGGAGATGATGTACTTGTTGAAGTACAAGTGACAAACAATTCGTATCGTCGGACTCAGTTACTCGAAGTATTTGACAACGTCCCTCATGAAATGAAGATGAGAAGAGGAATCAATCAGATGAGAATGAATCTCGGTCCTGGTCAATCAGCAACTCTACGTTATACGGTTCGTTGTCCGCTTCGAGGGCACTTCACTATTGGCCCAATTTCTGTTCGTCATCGTAACTCTTTCAATTTGTTTGTCAATGAATCGCAGATTGAAGATAGAACAGACGTCACCGTATTCCCTCAAGTTCGTGATGTTGAGGAAGCCCTCCTTCGCTCTAATGTCCCAAAGATGTATACCGGTGCTACTACTCTGAAAACCCCTGGGCAGGGCATGGAATTTTACTCTCTGCGTGAGTATCTACCCGGAGATGCATTCAGAATGATTAACTGGAAGGCTTTTGCTCGTACTGGTGAGTTGATGGTTAATGAAAAAACTAGAGACGCTGTAACTGATGTATTCATTATTCTTGACATTCGAGATATTGCGCGCATTGGAACGGTTTTGAAAAATCCGCTTGAGATGGGAACTGTTGCAGCAGCTTCAATTGCAAATCACTTCATTCGACGTAGAGACTCAGTATCAATTGTTACTTATGGAGATCGAATGAATTACCTACCTCCAGAGACAGGTGACAAGCAGTATTACAAAACTCTCAGTATGCTTGCTGGAGTTCAACCAAAAGGTAGCATGCCTCTTCAGGCAGTCACCAATGCAATGACCTCGAGAATTTCAAGAGGTTCCCCTGTTTTCATAATCAGTAGTCTAGAGGGAGATGGAACTACATTATCTGCAATTAGAAATCTAGCAGGTAAGGGGCACGATGTCATAGTTCTCTCTCCAAGTAGCATTGATCTCGAACGTTTGGTTAGTCGCATCCCTAGAATGTCTTATGAGGTTCTCAAACTAGAACGACAGAATCGACTTACAGCAATTTCAGGTTATGGTGCCAAGGTCATAGATTGGATGCCAGATATCGAATTGTCTCAGGCTCTATTACAAGTAAAAACAGCATAAATGGAGGTGAATATATGGCAATGGAGAGCGTACCCCCAAATCAGACATTGCACTTACCTAAATTACGCAGGCGTTGGCAAATTCTTACTTTACAGACTATTGCAACAGCCGCGTTGATTTTACTACTACTTCGGATGTCAGAAATATATGGCCCATGTGATGAAGATTTCCTTGACTCGGGTGGAGACTGGTGTCCCTCTTACGAACACACTAGAGGCCTGAATTGGGTAGACCAATCTTTTGATGATAATATCAATGACGATAATGATGGTCTGATATTACCACGAATAATTACGGGTATTGATTCCGAAGCAGGAGAAATCTCAAGTCTGATAATTCCTTTAGTTTTGTGTTTCATTATTACTGGCCTTTGGATTTTCTATCAATCTCGCAATGAGAAATTTAAGACTTTGACATATCGTATAATTGCAGGAGCAGTCATTGCTTGGTCTCTGTTGCCATTTATTTTTTCTTGGGTATCAGCAATGTTAGATTTTGGGGTTCATTATCCATTTGGAAATTCTTACTCATCCATGAATCACCTTGATTTATTGTTTCAACCAATCCAGTTAGGAATTGAGTTATTTTTCCTAGGCGTAGTTTTCGCTCCTATACTTACAGGATTAATTGGAATCTGGTCATTATCTCGTCGTTCTCTGGTTTGGGCGGTTGGATTCTATTTGATGGTTATAGGAATTCATGCATTGTTGACCTTTGAGGGAATTACTGACGCGGTCTCAAACATAGGTCTTCGCCCACTCCCTGCCCAGATTGGCGAAGCAACACTTTATGGCAATCTAATTTCTCCCCTCGCTCTTGAATTATTAGAAATTGCAATCCTTTTACTGATTTTCCATGAATGTGGTAACGCAGTAATTGGTCATTTACAATATGCAGTAATGTTACCTGATGCTTCTAAGTCAGATCCAGAATATGTCCGACAGTTCTCAAATATAATCAATAGTCATTTACTTCATACTATATCGATTATTGCTGCAGTTACTGTGACAACTGCTTTAGCTCTTGAATTTGATAGTTTTATGTTAAACATCGTACAGTTAATGGAAGGCTCTCAATGGAGTGGCCAGGTTTCAGAGTCATTAGAATTACAACTTACCTATGGTAAGGTGATTTCTGCTGGGCTGTTCCTTCTTACTGTTGCTGGAATGCGTTATGTTGTTCCATGGCAGAGAGTAAGCGGATTAATTGAGGCCGGAATATCGCGTCTTCGACGTTCCGTTACTGAAGATTATAATTAGCGAATTCCACGCAATTTTTCGATAAGAATCAGAGTTTTTTCTGCAACAAGAACCGCAGCTAAGAAAAGTCCGATTAGCGATATTGGTATTGCGACTACACCAATCTCAGGTTCAAGCCAATTCAAAACTTCATCACTGATTTCATATGCGATAATTAGGAATCCGATTAGTACAAATCTGTCCAACCAAGGTGAGGTTCTTTTTCCTGGGTTTTCTTCCCTTCCCGGCAGGGGGCGTACCTCACTCATATTGTGTTTGAATTGAATATCCCCCATCAATCCACCGATTCAAACAAACAATAGCCATACAGTTGGTTTCAAGCCTCAGTGGTCAGCCCAATGGATATGGCCGCCGCCCTGTCTGTTGAGCAGTGTAGTCGTTGCAGTCGGCCTGCAATCATACATCAGCAGTATAGTGGTCAACATTTCTGTGGTAGAGATTTAGCTCATTCTATCCGTAAACGTGTATCAAAAGATCTCAGAACACAATTGATTCTTCCTAAAGATGCCCGACATGAAGATGGTAGTCCCTTCCGAATCCTTG
>JASMAJ010000028.1 GCA_030754395.1 Candidatus Thalassarchaeaceae archaeon
ACCCTGATGATGTCGACCCCTTTGGTAGGAGCCATTGCTGCAATACCCAAAGTACCAGCTAATCGTTCACTGGCATCTTCTCTTGATAGGAGGTGTGCGAACATTCTCTTTCTACTGACACCCCACATAAGAGGCATTTCTGCGTATGGGACAATTTCTCTTCCTGCTGCGAGTAAAGTAGTGTTATGTTGTAATTTTTTTCCAAATCCAATTCCCGGATCTACGATTATCTTATTTGCAGGAACTCCAGCATCTAACAATATATTTGTAGTGTTTTCCAAAAATTGTCGAACTTCTGCTACTGTATCTCCATAATCGGGGTTATTCTGCATATTTTCAGGCAGTCCTTGCATATGCATAATACAAATGGGTAAATCTGATTGGAGAATTTCATCAACCATTTTGGGGTCGGAAAGGGCACTTACATCGTTTACCATGTCCACTCCAGCATCTATTGCAGAATGTGCCACCAAGGATCTTCTTGTATCAACAGATATTCCAACCTCTGGAAACTTCTTTCTTACTGCTTTTATGACGGGAATCACTCGTTCTAATTCTTCTTCAGAATTTACCGGTTCCGCTCCTGGGCGTGTTGATTCTCCACCTATGTCTAACCAGTCTGCTCCATCATTGACCATTTGCTCAGCGCGAGATATTGCATCTTCTACTGAATTAACTCTAGAATCTGCGAAAAACGAGTCTGGAGTGATATTTAGAATTCCCATAATCCTTGGAAAACCGTCATCACGGCGATTCAGGATTCGTCTCCAGTCGGCCATTTCGACCCCCTGATGCTACGTATGCTTTATGATGTGACGGAGAGCCAATCCGTCAATGGTTTTGGGCGAGGTGCCTATGGATGATAGTGTTTCAAGCCCTCAACAGGGTCTTGCTGCAGCAGCAAAAGAGGATCTTCCTTCAAATGATGCGCTTGAGTTAATGGAGTCAATTCTCCAACGATTACAACCTGCAGATCGGCATGAAATCCGCGATATGATAACCCAAAGAGGTTGGCTTTCAGGAGCTCTATTGATGATGTCTGCATTATTTTGGTGGATTGCAGTAAAGAAAGGTGGAGACTCCCTTGGAGACGCAGACATTCCACTTTCTATGTTGGGTGAGTTCGATTTCTCTTCAATGGCCCTAATAGTCCCAGGGCTAGTGTTTATCGCTTCTGTCATTTGGTCTCTAGGGAGAGAAAGAGGACTTGCATCAGCACCGAGTCTCGCTGGATTACTAGTTATTCTTGCTGTCTATTACACTCTTGAACCAATAGGATTCGCTATTCTAACGGATCATATTGATTTTCAGTCAGCAATTATTGCAACAGGTCGACTTCTGGCATTAGCGGTTATGATACATTACTCGGCGCGATTATTTATTGATTCAATTCTTCTTCAATGGGTGAGGACACAGATGATTAATATGCCAGTGGAGTTGATCCCATCGATGTCTGGGTCTTCTACAGAGAGTCATACTGATGAAGTCGGACCTTCTGCCTGATAGTATGAGTGTTCGCCGTCAACACATTTCGGTACTCCGTTTGGGTCACCGGCGTGAGCGTGATAAAAGAATCACCAGCCATCTCGGACTCACAGCTCGTGCTTTCGGAGCGGATGAAGTTATCTTAGCCGGTGAAAATGACGATTCAGCTCTTGAGACTTGGAATTCTGTATCTGAAAGATTCGGTGGCGAGTTTACTTGTAGATTTGAAGAGAAACCTTTGGGGTGGCTTCGTAAATTTTCTCAGGATGCCGGAGACGGTAAGCCCGGTGAAATTATCCATCTCACAATGTATGGTGAATCTTGGAATGAGGCAATAGTGAACATCGACAGAACTCGCCCTGCTGTTATCGTAGTTGGTGGAATTAAGGTTCCAGGCGAGATATATAAACTAGCAAATCATAATGTTTCTGTGGGTAATCAACCACATTCTGAGGTATCTGCCTTAGGTATTTTCCTCAACTCTTTTGTTGGTCCAATTGATGATGAATCTCACTTCTCAGGGGGTGAGATTAGGGTGCTACCAAGTGCTTCTGGAAAGCGTGTTCTCAATCTTGAAGAGAGTGAATCCACACTCAATGACTAAGAATCGGATTCAAGCAGCATCGCTGATGTCGGGGATAGGTCCCACCAAGGGCTTCGCTCCCGGGGTCGACGTTTCGGGTGTTGAAAACCCCCCTCATTTCTCTGATGCCGCGGATATATTGCTTGAATCCTTGACAGATGAGCCACCCTCTGGAGAGGATGGTTTGCTACTTTTAGCCGATGGTACAAGATACCGCGGCCGATTGTTTGGAGCCCCGGTTGTTGCTGAAGGAGAACTTGTTTTCACAACCGGAATGACAGGCTATCAAGAGAGTCTTACAGACCCTTCTTTCGCAGGACAAGTTCTGACATTCACTTGGCCTTTGTTGGGTAATTATGGGATACACGCAGGATCATCTGAATCTGCTCGAGTTTGGCCCCGTGGAGTCGTATGTAGGCAGTTAATGGAAATTCCAGATCATCGTGACTCTATTGGTAGTGTTCATGATTTACTTTTTGCACATGGCGTGCCAGGTATTCAGAGCATTGACACTCGAGAATTAACACGTCGAGTTCGTGAGCACGGGACTGTTCTATGTATTTTCGGACCCGCAGAAATGGAGAGAGAGATGCTTGTTCGGTTAGATGAAATGACTCCACCAGATGCAGAAGACTTAGTTGCTGAAGTGACTTCTAAGGATGCGGTAATCCTTAATCCAGGTGCAATTGATGAAGAAGGTAACAAACTCCCTCGACTAGCAGCTATAGATTGCGGAGTGAAATACAATATTCTAAGGGAGTTGTGTCTCAGATTCGAAGTGGTTTGGTTCCCTGCATCAACGTCTTTTGAGGATATTCTTGAATGGAATCCGGATGCATTTTTTGCTTCAAATGGCCCAGGGGATCCAGCACACTCTGGAGCTGCTAGTGCTGCTAAAAACACTCTTGCTACTGCAGTGAGAGAGGGTCTTCCTGTGATGGGAATTTGTCTTGGCCATCAATTAATGGGTCTCGCTGCAGGTTTGCGAACATACAAACTCCGTTATGGGCACCGTGGAGCCAACCAACCTGTAGTCGATTTGGAAAACGGGAGAGTCTACATAACTAGTCAAAATCATGGTTTTGCCGTTGAAGATCCTGAGAAAGGAATGCTCGCTCCTCACCCGAGTGGGGCTTGCTCTGAGCGAGGTGTGAATCAGTTGGAAGCACCATTCCGAGTGCGGCACGTAAATGCAAATGATCGCACTGTAGAAGGTTTAGATTTGATTGGGAAAAGGGCATTCACAATTCAGTACCATCCTGAGGCCTGCCCTGGTCCTCATGATGCATCGCCTCTTTTCGATAGATTTTCGGAGATGGTTGCAGATCATCTTGCTGGAATCCCCATCTCTGCATCAAGAGGTGATGTGTGATGCCACGTCGTGATGACTTAAGTCGAATTGTCATTCTTGGTAGTGGCCCAATTCGAATTGGGCAAGCAGCAGAATTTGATTTTTCAGGAAGTCAAGCATGCCGAGCGTTAAGATCTGATGGGTATGAAGTGATTTTGATTAATTCTAACCCTGCAACAATACAGAATGATCCCGAAATGGCAGATCGAATCTACATCGAACCTCTGCTCCCTGAGGTGGTTAAGCGGATTTTGGAGATTGAGAAACCAGATGCTCTTCTTGCAGGGATGGGTGGGCAAACAGCTCTGAACATTGCATCTGCTTTGGCTCATGATGGTAGTCTAGATGACTTAGGGGTCGAATTGATTGGATGTGATCTCGTATCAATTGATGAAGCTGAAGATAGAGACTTATTCAAGAAAGTCTGTGAAGAAATTGATCTCCCTGTTTGCAAGGCTATTGCATGCGACTCAATCCAAGAAGTAATCTCAGCCGCTGACACCCTTGGCGGGTTCCCGTTACTTATCCGTCCTGCTTTCACACTTGGAGGGCTTGGAGGAGGGACTGCACATAATATGGGTGAATTAGTGGAAATAGCCAGTCAAGGAATTTTACATTCGGCAATTGGTCAGGTACTAATTGAAGTGAGTATTCTTGGTTGGCAGGAACACGAATACGAAGTCATGAGAGATGGTGCTGATAATGCGATAATTGTCTGTACTATGGAGAATATAGATCCAATGGGAGTGCATACTGGGGAATCAGTAGTTGTAGCACCACAACAGACTCTTTCTGATCGTGATCATCAAGGTCTGAGAGACGCCGCTCTTAAGTTAATTCGTAGACTAAATATCAAGGGAGGGTGTAACGTTCAATTCGCTGTGAATCAGGATACTGGTGAGTATAGAGTGATTGAAGTGAACCCTCGAGTGTCGCGTTCTTCTGCTCTTGCAAGTAAGGCCACTGGTTATCCTATAGCACGAATGGCTGCGATGATAGCAGTAGGTTACACACTTGATGAGTTACCTAATCCAATTACTGGTGAGGGGACCACTGCGGCATTTGAACCAACTTTGGATTATTGTGTTGTGAAAATACCTAGATGGCCATTCGATAAGTTCCGAACTGCTGATAGAACAATTGGAACTTCCATGAAGTCTACTGGAGAGGTGATGGCGATTGGCCGTTGTTTTGAGGAGGCTTTTCTGAAGGCTTGGGCAAGTCTGGAGTATGGTTTGCCTCATCCTAGACCTCTTACAATGGCAGATGCCTATGGGGGTGAGAGTATGGATGAAAGAGCTTCAGAAACTCTTCCTGAAGCCTTGCTTGAAGATTGGATTAGGATACCTACTGACCGGAGAATGGGTGCTTTATTTGAGGCGTTTAGGCGAGGTTATTCTATTGAAGATGTGCGCGATTTATCTGGTGGAATTACACGATGGTTTCTTCATCGATTTGAGCGAATGGCGGCACTAGAAACAGAAATCAGAGCCGCTGGTGAATTAGGGATGATTCCATCCGAAATTCCAGTGCTTGAAATGCGGCGTTGGAAAGGTTTTGGCTTCACAGATCTTCACATAGCCGATGCGCTGGCTGGATTCCCATCTGGCGGATTCAAATCAATTCCTGAGGGCTTCGGTGAAGATTCCGTGATGAGTCGCCGACATGAATTGTCAATTCATCCTAGATTCCGAATGGTAGACTCTTGTGCCGCCGAATTTGCTGCCGTCACCCCTTACTATTATGCAACATATGAGGGCGGTTCAGCGCCTATTGGTATTGATTACACTCCAGGTGTGGATGATTCGACCAAAAAACGAATTGTGGTTGTCGGTAGTGGGCCAATCAGGATTGGTCAAGGAATTGAATTTGATTATGGCTGTGTTCATGCAGTAGGTGCAATACAAGATCTTGGCCATGAAGCGATTATCATCAACAATAATCCTGAAACTGTTTCAACGGACTTTGATACAAGTGATCGTCTATATTTTGACCCATTAACATTAGAACATTCCAGTGAGGTATTGCTTAGAGAGAAAGCTCATGGAATCCTTCTACAGTTTGGAGGTCAGACAGCAATAAATCTCGCACTCCCTCTTTCAAATCGCTTACCACATCTTAGGGATTTAGGCCTTAATCTTGTGATTGAAGGTACTTCTCCTGATGCTGTTGATGAAGCTAGTGATAGAGAGAGATTTGAGAAATTTGCAAACAGAGTCGGTTTGAGAATGCCTAATGGTTCAACAGCTTCAACTCCTGATGAAGTTAGAGAATCTGTACAAGAGATTGGATATCCTGTTCTCATTCGCCCTTCTTATGTTCTAGGCGGCAGAGGGATGGAAATTCTCTCTAATAATCGACAACTAGAGGCATATATGCAGGAAGCATTTCTCTCACCGGATAGGCCACTTCTTGTTGATGAATATCTAGGTAATGCCATTGAGTTAGATGTAGATGCAGTTTGTGATGGCGAACAGGTTTTGGTAGGTGCAGTTATGGAACATCTGGAGGAGGCCGGAATTCATTCCGGCGATTCTACTTGCTTCATTCCTCCTCAGAATGTTTCACGAAAAATCATCTCTCAGGTCGAAGAATGGACAGAAAAAATTGGTATCGAACTTGGAATCAAGGGATGCTTCAACATTCAATATGCAATCCGTGGAGAGACACTTTATGTCCTTGAGGTAAATCCTCGCGGATCTAGAACATTCCCATTTGTTGCCAAAGCCACAGGTGTCCCTCTAGCTCGTATAGCAGCTTGCCTTTCTCTTGGAGTAAGGCTACAAGATTTGACTATTCCCAAGCCACAGAATGAGGCTGTTTGCGTCAAAGCACCTGTGTTTCCATTCATTAAATTGAGAGGTCTTGACCCTGCCCCTGGACCTGAGATGAAGAGTACTGGTGAGGTCATGGGTAGTCATGCCCGACCTGCAGCAGCATATCTCAAGGCCCGCCTGGCTACTGAACTCCCTGTGCCTACAGAGGGAGGTGTATACATCACTGTGAAGAATGCAGACAAACATGATGCTATACCGTTAGCTCAAGAACTAGAAGAAATGGGCTTTTCGATTTATGCTACAAGGGGAACTGCACATGTTTTACGTGATTCAGGAGGTGTTGAGGTTAGAACCTGTTATCGTATTGCTGAGGAATTGACTCCTGATGCTCTAGATCTGATGAGGCAAGGCAAAATTCACCTAATAATCAACACACCAAGAAACTCTGGTGGAGCAGTTCTTGATGGCAATATGATGCGCAGACTTGCCGTTGAATTAAATATTCCATTCGTAACTACAATGGCAGGAGCAAGGATGGAGGTTCAGGCTATTGCTGAAGCAAAGATTGGGATACCAGAACCTCGACTTCTCGATATTGCTACACTAATTTGATAATAATTAAGGTAGTAATTGTTCCAATTTTTCAGAGCCTATTTCGACTAATAACGACGATGCTCGTGGTCCAAATCGTTGCCCTAATACTGCCCAATATATGGCGGCATAGGCTTCTCTTGCAGGGATATTAGAGGCGTTAATGGAGTCCATAATGGTTTTACTGATTTGCTTTTCATTCCATGAAATTCCAGATATTGATTGCTTTAGATTAGCAATAAAATTCATCTGTCCCTCATCTAGATTACTTCGTGCATCCTCTGTTAATTTGGACTGAATGACAATTCTAGCATCATCTGGGAAATGTACACTGTTAATCCAGTAGCGCATACGGGAGAGCCTGTCTTTCAGAGCATTACTTGGATTTGGCTCGAAAATATGGCCACTTTCAAAAAGAGAGGCCCAAATGTCATCATCACTCGATTTAATCTGAGCGAGCATTGCAAGGTGTCTGAACGAGACTCCTGCCAAAGAGTCACTTGGGTCAGCGCCATGACTTACTTGACTAAGTCTAAGCGCTGCAACTTGAGTATCTCTAGCAACTCGTTGTCTTTTGTTTAATTCATCATCACTTCCAGTAGGTGGATTAGCTACTAACCTCTCGTACTCATCAGCCATTTGGAATAGTGCTGGTCCTGTATTGAAATCAATATGCTTGTTCATTTTCGAGCCCGCAATGAGATAACGTAGAATTTCTGGTGGTACAAGAGATAATGCTTCAATGGGCCCAATTGTGTTTCCTGTAGAGGAGGACATTGGTCCTGACCCCTTCAACTGAATCCATTCATAGACCATCTTTGCAGGTGGCTTGTCTCCTAATATTCGGCAAATAGGTAAACCAGTATCAAAGGAACCACCCGAAGCTCCATGGTCTTTACCAGCGGGTTCACAAGTGATTCCGTGAATCCCCCATCTAGCTGCCCAGTCAATTCTCCATGGCAATTTTCCCTCTGCCTTTCGAATATCTGCTGAGCCGGATTTTCCATGCCTATCAGTCCAGTGAACATACGGTTTTTCATACTCAGTAACCGTTACTCCATCCATACTTCCATCTGATCCAAGAGGTTTGAATGGAAACCATTCATCAGGTAGTTCCCTACCTGAAATTTCCTCAATAATACCTCTAATCTCATTTGAATTCTCTATTGCCGCATTAATTTTTCCTGCAAATTCACCATTTTCATAAGTTTGGTGATTCATTACAATTTCGGGAGAAACCCCAATTTGTCGAAGTGCCTCTAGGAATGGTTCTAGGAAATGCTCCGCATATGAAACACCTCCTTGACTAGGAGTACCATCAGGATTTGGCGCTGGAATATTTGCAAGAGGATAACCAATGTATTGTTCATATTCTTTAGAAAGGAATGGATAGACTTTCCTTAATGGATCCATTGAATCTACAATGAAGATATATCTTGAATTTAATCCTGCATCTAAACAAGCCCGATGAATCATTTCAGCTGAAAGAATCTCTCTCAGGTGACCTATGTGGAATTCTCCGGAGGGTGTTATCCCAGATGCTGCGACCAGATTTTCTCCACATTCAAGTTTCAGTCGCTGAGCAGTAAAGTCCGCCCAGTGCATTGAATCTACCTCAAACAGTTACAACTCGTACGAGTCCACGAAGAGGGACTCCTTCGATTTCATTCATCTCAGTTTTATTTGCTAATACCAAACAAAGTTTTACTTCTGCACCTGCACTTTTTAGGTACTGAATGGTCTTTCGCATGGTTGTACCACTAGATACAACATCATCTACGACAACAACACGCTTTCCACCTACGCTAGCAAATACATCAGAGAGGTGACCTCCCTCGGATTCACTG
>JASMAJ010000029.1 GCA_030754395.1 Candidatus Thalassarchaeaceae archaeon
ACTGCAACAAGGTCTCGTGCATTAGCCCTACCATAGGCAAGTCTTGTTGACAACCTCTCAAGATCCCTCATTGATTTGAGTGTCTCACGAATTTCATCCAATCTACGCGGCGCCTTAACTAAGGAAGCAACTGCAACTTGCCGCGCAGAAATTCGTTCATGATTGGTCAAAGGTCGAAGAACCCACTCTTTGAGTAATCTTCTACCCATCCAAGTTCTAGTTGAATCAATAGCTTGAATCAATGAACCTTCCTTCTCACCAGCAAGAGTATGAGTCAACTCAAGATTCCGTAATGTAGTTTGATCTAGTACCAAATGGCCGTCATCAGCATCAAAATGAACCTCTCTTAATGGTACTACATCAACCAGATGCAACTTTGCTAAATAGCCCGCAGTAAGTCCGCAAGCCTCCATTCCTAGAGGTCTTCTATCTAGATCAATAGAGCCTAAATCACTTAGTTCAAGGTGATCTCTAACTGTCTGAAGATGCTGCTCACGAGGAGCATCATGGATACTCAATGTAACTCGGTCGAGAGAGGTAACCAGTGAACGCAAATTCTCACTTTCAGCATCCTTCTTTCCTAGAACTAATTCGCTTGGTGCCCAACGCTGTAACTCATCCCTAATTCTCTCAAATCGACCGGCTCCTGAGTGCTCCTGTAACCAAGCCCTACCTGTCGAAGAATCAAGAATTGCGAGACCCAAACCATCTGCTCGAGAAACAATTCCTGCTAGCAGACTAGAGCCATCCTCTCCAATCAAATTCTCTTCGTACAATGAACCTGGAGTGTAAACTCTAGTTACCACTCGCTCAAGAATTTTTGATCCAGGGCGCAACTCATCTTCCTGCTCACACAAGGTCACCTTGTATCCAGCTTTCAGCATTCCTTGAAGATATGATTCTACAGAGTGCCAAGGAACCCCTGCCATTGGAACAGGAGAGTCTGAATTTTTGTCTCGACTAGTCAAAGTAATCCCTAGTACCTCTGATGCGAGAACGGCATCGTCGTGGAACATCTCATAGAAATCTCCCATTCGAAAGAAGAGAACAGTATCAGGATGTTGGGCCTTAATTTCAGCAAACTGATCGAGCATCGAACGCTTTGACATCAAATTCACCTCCATCGCTAACGCTGCGCGTAGGTCTACTCACAGAGCCGAGGGTGCATAAGCAATACCCTCTCCGCCCCTATGGGGCGGCTATTGCATCCCTCATACTATCTTATGTCTGAAAACCTCGACGAATACAAAGAGGAGGACCATTCGATGCAGCAAGATAGACAACTGGGAATGCATGGTTTAATGCTACTCGTTGCGATAATATGGGGGATATCTTGGGCTGTTGGGAGAATATTGGCCACAGGGCTTCCTCCAATGACGGGAGCATGGCTTCGATATATTGTGACAACTTTACTGTTCTACATTTGGTTCGCAATTCAATATTCACAAGGACAACCTGTGAAATGGCTTCCAGCGGAAAAGAAATCATGGAAGACGCTGATAATAATAGCTACAACTGGAGTCTTATTCTACCAAGCATTCTTCATGCATGGAATGATGTATACAGCAGCAGGTGATGCCTCACTAATCATAACTTTCAATCCTATTTTCACAGTACTTCTAGCAGCTCCAATGTTAGGTCAACCTATATCTCGCAGAATGTTCATTGGGTTGATGTGTGGATTCATCGGAGTCTTTGTTGTCACAGGATGGTCCCCTAATACAGACCTACCTGCTGATGAAAGAATCTTTGGAAATCTATTGGTCCTAATCGCGTCTTTAAGTTGGGCATTTACAACTAATATGACCAAGCGAATGATGGAACGGCGCAAGGGGGAAGAGGAAGCCACCGCACTTCAAATCGTAGTTTGGTATTCACTTCTAGGAACTTTGATGCTGACTCCATTCGCAGCATTTGATGCTTGGCAACACGGAATTCCTGAACCAACAATGGAAGATTGGTATGCAGTCCTATATCTTGGATCTCTCTCTACAGTATTAGCCTACTATTGGTTCGCCATGGGAATTGAGAAATTGGGAGCAACCGCTGCCTCCTCCTATGTGTTCCTAGTGCCTGTGTTTGGAATATTAGGTGGAGTCTGGTTGCTCGATGAAAAGATAGGTTGGACACTCCTCATTGGCTTCTTGATGATAGTTGCAGGAGTAAGGGTTGTTCAATCGGAGAGCAAGAGACTACGGACAGGATAATACAGCCCCTACGGGGCTTCACTCAGCATTATATACAGCGGGCAGGTCGGCCGAGTCCGAGGTAGTATAGATGGCACGCAAGCCAGCAAAGATGTATCGTCAGGTCAAAGGCCAGGCTTACACACGCAGAGAGTACACCGGTGGTGTCCCAAATAACCGAATTCTACGCTATCACATGGGTAACCGTAAGGCTGCCGAAGCAGGTGAATTTGAAGTGGTTGTCAATCTAACTGTAGACAATGCAGTTCAGATTCGTCACACCGCACTTGAGGCTGCTCGTCAAGTATCCAATGCTACCATTAGAGAAGCCGCTGGAGAACTGGGCTATGCTCTTCGTGTCCACAAGTATCCTCACAACATTCTTCGAGAAAACAAGCAAGCAACAGGAGCTGGAGCAGATCGTGTCTCTCAAGGGATGCGCCTATCCTTCGGCAAGAATGTAGGTACTGCGGCCCGAGTGAAGAAGAATGATGTCATCGTATCAATTCACACATCTGCAGAATTCTACCTCGACGCACGCAATGCTCTTCGTAAGGCCGGAATGAAATTCCCTAGCCCAACTCACATCAGAGTTGTTCGAGGTGAAGAGCACCTGAGAGTTAAGGGACTGATATGAGGTCGGCCGGGTATGTCGCCCGTTGATCCATTGACTATCCTTCAGAATTCCCTACGCGGAGCTCCTATCATTTGGAAGGGAGAATATCCCTACTTCATTCATCCCATTTCTGATGGAATTCCTAGAATGGACCCAGATGTTTTGAGGGCCACTAGAGATCTAATTGTATCCAGTGTAGATTGGTCCGAGGTTGACCTCATCGTAACAGTTGAAGCAATGGGACTACCACTATTGGCAGCAGTTGGCGATGCAACAGGAAAACCAACTGTTGTTATCCGTAAGCGTTCTTATGGAATGGAAGGAGAAACTCGTGTAGATGTCGCAACTGGTTACTCTCAATCAACCGTCTATATCAATGACATAAAGGCAGGCGAAAGAATAGTAATCGTAGATGATGTGATTTCAACTGGAGGAACCCTTGAACCACTTTTGGAGACACTTGAAAACATGGGAGTTATCCTCCAAGACATCGTTATTGCAATCGAAAAGGGAGAGGGCAGAGAACGCCTGAACAGAGAACGACCCCATTGGCCAGTTCGCTCCCTTGCGCGAATAGATATCATTGATGGTAAGGTTGAGATTGTCGGTTGAATGTGCTGCTAACCTATGCAACCGCTCAAATACAGGACCTTGGACAGCGAGTTGGTCACACCATGGATATGGAGCGTCATGATTTTCAGCTCGACGATTTAGTCGAGAGAATCAAAGACAATGACCACCGTCTAGTAGCACTGCAAGTCCCAGAAGGTCTGAAGATGCAGGCTCTAGAGATGATGGATGCTATCGAAGACAATTCTTCAGCAAAAGTAGTACTGGCTGCTGACCCTTGCTATGGTGCGTGTGATTTAGTACATGACAAGATGCGGATGATGGGGGTGGAATTGGTTGCACACATGGGACATAGTGCAATGAATATTGATTCGGGAATGCCTACTCATTTCATCCCCGTAACCTATGAAGGAGATCCTGAAATCGACCCAGTTGTACCTATTCTGGCAAAACACAAGGCGATAGCTGAGGCTAGATTGTCAAAGAAAGAAGAAGGAGAGCTAACTGAGGAGGAAGCTCAGGAGCGTTTCCTAGATGCAGTCGGGCGTGTCGCGCCTCTAAGTGGAACCAAATTAGGATTAGTTGGGTCAATTCAGCACTTGCATTTACTACTAGAATACAAGGAAAGATTGGAAAAAGCGGGCTTTGATGTAGAAATACCAATAGGAGGAGCCCGATTGACTTTCCCTGGCCAAGTATTAGGTTGCAACTACTCAGGAGATGATCCCACAATTGGTCACTACCTATTCCTTGGTTCAGGTGATTTTCATCCAATAGGTCTAGTCATGCATACAGGTAAGCCTCTTGCTCTGCTAGATCCTTACACAGGCCAAGCAAGCGAAATGTCTTTTGAGAGAATTGAGCGTATCCTTCGCCAGCGCATGGGACTAATTTTTGCAGTTGATAATGCCAATTCTTTTGGTATACTAATCGGAGAGAAGCCCGGACAGATGCGTCGAAATCTAGCTATTCGAATGAAAAGGCTGCTTGAGACACATGGCAAGAAAGGATACTTACTCGCTCTTGATCATGTAGGTCCTGAACTAATCGACTTTTATCCAGTCGATGCATTCGTCAATACCGCTTGTCCGCGAATTGCTATCGATGATGCTGTGAAGTATGACAAGCCACTAATTACACCATTTGAATTAGAAGTGGCACTTGGTGAAAAACAATGGGAAAATGGATATCTTTTCGATGAGATTCCATAGTCCCACTTCTCACGCACATGTCACACACGCGTACATACGCGCGCGCTGCAGCAAATATCTCTAAGAACGATGAAAGCACGAATCGAATGAATGGCAGGATACCTCGACCGCATCGGAGCAGGCAAAGTCCTGCTGGACAAAAGCCCCTTGTCGTACGATTGGATTCCTCCTAATCTCATTGGGCGTGATACGGAACTGGGTGACATGGCATCCATTTTCTCTCAAATTGAGAATCATGATACTAGTTGTCGCGCAGTTATAATGGGACCAGTGGGTTCTGGAAAGACAGTTCTAACCCAGCGTTTTGGAGAAGACATTCAACGCCACTTAGAAGGGCGAAGAAAGGTAGTTTTAGTTCATGTCAACTGCCGTAACCATCCGACAGGTTCTCAGGTTCTTCAACAAATTGCTTTGACTCTTGATTCACGTCATCCCGAGAGAGGATTCAGTCCTGGAGAAATTATCCAAACTATTCGCCGGAACCTGTACGCACATGAAAGCCATCTACTACTGATTCTCGATGAAGTCGACGTTCTAGTTCGTAGAGATTCTTCTGATCTAATCTACAAACTTCTAAGAATCGATGAGGGGCAACAACATTCCGGCTCTGCGTCTCTTATTCTGGTTAGCCAAGATCTTACTCTTCTGAAGTACTTCGAGCCTGCAATTATCTCACGTCTTGGTCAATCAAATGTAATAGAGTTACAACCTTATGATGCTGAAACCCTTGCAGGAATCGCAAGCCAGCGTGCTGAAATAGCATGCAGAACAGGTTCTGTTTCTGACGAAACACTGAGTAAAATAGGCCGTTTCTCGGCTGAAGTCGGTGATGCTAGAATGGCAATTGAATTACTTGATGCTGCAATACGTAGAGCGGAGAAGGCTGGGCGTGGAGATGTTCTTCCTGAAGACGTTCGTCCAAGCACGTTGCGCAAAGCATCTCTTGAACCAGCTCAGGTCGACAACCTCTCACAGCATCAGAAATTGGTACTCTTGGGAATTTGTCGACGCTTGAAAAAAACTGATGAGATTTCAAGTGGAGACGCGCAGAAGTTGTATCAATTGGTTTGTGAGGAATTTGCAGTTAAGCCTCGTAGTTACACTACATTCTGGAAACATCTCAAAACTCTTGAAACTGAGGGTCTGATTGAGACAAAAACTGCTAATGCTAGTGCTGGTCGGGGAAGAACTCAACACATTACTATGACAAACACAGCCCCTGCTACACTTGAAAGCAGAATTGAGAAAGAGTTGCTGCGGGGCTGAATCTATCACCGTAGGTGATTCCGAACCGCTCTTATAGGGGTCTCTTGTCGGGAGGCCGTTCAGGTGACATCATGGCCGGCAAAGATCAGTCCTTCAAGGGGGTAGTTAACGATACTAACCCCACTGCAGGTGGACGAGCATATTCAATCGACATTACAGGGTCTAACTACAATCATTTCCTTGGAAAGAAGATCGGCGATAATGTCGATGGAATGTTTGTTGGTGAGGGAGATCAGGCTCTAAGTGGTTACAAATTACAAATTACTGGAGGTTCAGATGTTACTGGGCGACCAATGCGCCCAGACCTAGATGGTTCTAGAGTAAAGTCAGTTCTTGTCTCCCCAGGCGTTGGATACAAGGGGAAGCGCTACGTGAAGAAAAATGCACAAGTATACCGCTACAAATATGACGGAATACGAAAGCGTCGAAATCTACGTGGAAATGTAATCAGCCAGGACACCCGTCAGATAAATCTGAAGGTTGTCGAGGCTGGGAAGAGAACCCTTCCTGCTATCTTTGGTCTTGAAGAAGAGGCCACTGCTGAGACACCCTCCAACGAAGAGGAGTGAATCAGTAGGAGTTGATGAGTCTGGCAAGCAAACTTCCTCGCCAGCCTGAAGTCAACATCGGCATGGTTGGTCATGTTGACCACGGTAAGACTACCTTGACTCGAGCACTTTCTGGAGTTTGGACAGATACCCACTCTGAGGAAAGAAAGAGAGGAATCAGCATCAAACTTGGTTATGCTGACACTGCCTTCTATAAGACCAAGAAAGGGGATTTCTATCCTAAAGGAAAACATCCAGAGGGGAAGGAAGACAGTGATAAGGAATTACTCAGAGTAGTTTCTTTCGTCGATGCACCAGGTCACGAGACACTGATGGCGGTGATGATATCTGGTTCCTCGATTATGGATGGAGCACTATTGCTAATTTCAGCAACTGAAAAATGCCCACAGCCACAGACTAGAGAACATCTAGCTGCATTACAAATAGCTGGAATTGACAATGTTGTTGTTGTACAAAACAAGATTGACTTAGTTAGTCGTGAAAGGGCCATCGAATCACACAATGAAATCAAGGACTTTATTTCGGGAACTGTGGTAGAAAATGCACCAATAATCCCTATTTCTGCACATCATGACGTCAATCTTGACGTTCTAATCCAAGCGATTGAAGACACTATTCCGACTCCTGATCATGGAAAAGAGAAACAGGCATTGATGTATGTGGCTCGCTCCTTTGACATCAACAGACCCGGTACAAGACCGGAAGGCCTGCGAGGCGGAATCATAGGTGGTTCTGTAGTAAAGGGAGAGTTTGCAGTTGGCGATTCGATTCTTATTGCGCCTGGTCGCAGAATAAAAGTAGGGAATAAAACACGATGGGAGCCAATCAAGACTCGAATTGAGTCCGTACAAGGAGGGGGACTTGACCTCAAAAATATTCACGCTGGAGGTCTGTGCGGTGTCGCTACTCCAATGGATCCTTTCGTCACTAAAGCAGATGATTTATCAGGTCAAGTAATGGCTAGAGAGGGCGAATTACCACCTATTTGGGAAGTTTTCAATCTTGACTTGAATCTTCTAGAGCACATGGTAGCAAGTGGAGATGGAGTAGCCGAAAAGGTGCGACCACTGCAGCCCAATGAAATGCTGATGATTAATTCCGCTACAGCAACTAGTGTGGGTCAAGTTAGTGCCATCAAAGGAAAGAAAGCAACTATTCGACTTCGGTTACCAATTTGTGCTCTTGAAGGTAGCAGAATCACTCTATCTCGAAGAATTGGAACTCGATGGCGACTTATTGGCCATGGTACAATAACTGGGTGAAATTATGTCTGGCGTCCTAATCGACGCATGTGGCTGGGTTGCTCTAGTTGATGCGCGACTAAATCTTGATACCGCTATGTTAGAAGTAGCAGGAAGCCCAGAATATTACCTTCTAAACTCAGTTCAAAATGAATTGAATATATTATCCAAGAGAAGAGGAGGCTTACTATTGGAACTGCTATTCACAAGAACAACTCTGATTAATGACATTGAGGAAATGAAGCATACTGACGATATGTTGATTGAACTTTCTAAGACCAATAATTGGCCTGTTCTTACTGTTGACCGTCGTCTAAAGGAAAGATTAGTCAGTTCTGGTGCATCATATATCGAAGTGACTAGTGGACCTACACTTCGTTTGGTAAGTTGAATGGCTGCCATGATTTGGCAACATCAGACCAATTCGCTTATATCTAGCAATTCAATAATCAATACATGCGACAGATTGGGTCTATTCTGTTGATGGCTTTCTTCCTGTCAAGCACAATTCCGGGATGTCTTTCAGATTCAGAAGGAGGAATTTCCCTGGTCGTAAATTATGAGAACACAAACGGTACAGTTGTCGAATCATACATTGATGGTGAGCATGTTTCCACACTCAATGTCTCGCTAGATTTCGATTTCTCCAACACTGTCTCTGAATTGAAGTTAGTCGAATTCGGTGTGGATCCCGGAGACGGTAGAGATCCTGTATCAGTGGATTCTGATGCAGGCACCTCAATCACTGTTGAATTTACAGATCACGGAATCTATGAGATTGTTGCCTATGCTAAGGATGAACAGAATAGACAAGAAAGCACAACTGTCGTAATCCGCATTGATTTGAATATTGAATGGTCAGAGTATTCCACGCATGAACCAAGTGATTTGTTGATTGATCCCATTCCAAAAAATAGTGGCCCCCATCCTTCTGCGATTTTCATTCAC
>JASMAJ010000002.1 GCA_030754395.1 Candidatus Thalassarchaeaceae archaeon
CCATCTGGAGAGGCAGGGACTGTTTGGAATCAACGTTTGTCAGATATCGAGCAATTAGTTGAAAATGGAAACTGGAAAAAGGCATCTGAAGAACTTTCATCACTTACAGTAGACCTACAAGGTTATCGTTCTGATTATGAAGAAGCAGAGGAATTACTCAACTTCGTGCAAGATGAGTGGACTACCCTACGACGCAGGCTAAATTCAACTTCAATCAGGCCAGACGATGAAAACCGGCGTGCAACTGAGAAAACGGTTGAGGCCGCCAAGAAATCACTTGATTCAGGAGATATCCAAGCCTGCTTAACCGCATTAGGTAAGGCCGATGAATTACTTGAAAATTTACGTAGAAGGATTTGAGACTCTGTGATGACGGCAATAACTGCAAATACACCGCCTCTCATCTGTGGGTGAAATTATGTCCGACTTCGGCAACATCGGCTTTTCGGGAAAGTTGCGTCCCTCACAGGTTGCATCCTCTTCAATTATACACAAGCAACTGGAAAGTGGAGAAAAAGAACTCCTCATCGTTGCACCTCCAGGTTCTGGAAAAACCGTTCTCGGACTATATGTGTGGTCTGATCTAGTTCGCCTTCCTACACTCGTATTGAGCCCAAATTCGGCAATTCAAGCGCAATGGATTGCTCGTGCTAAGGAATTATTCAATTTAGATGGTCAAGAAGAAAATATCGGAACGGACGGAAAAAATCCAGGAATCCTGACTTCTTTGACCTATCAAGCAGTTACTATGCCCAAATCAGGTGATGAAAACCTCGATGGTTCGGCTATGGAAATTTGGGTTAATGGATTAATTGAATCAGGAGAAGCCGTCGATGAAGAGACTGCTAGGGCATGGATTCTAGATTTACGAGATAAAAATCCCGACTATTACAAACAAAGATTGGGATTCTATCGCAAAAAAGTTCGTGACGATCTAGTTGCACATGGCAATGCACTTTGGATTCTACATGATTCGGCTAGAAAAAATCTCGAAAGTCTGGCAGAAGTTGGAATTGGAATGATTATTCTTGACGAATGTCATCATCTACTAGACCACTGGGGTGCCGTTCTAACAGAAGTCAGAGAATTATTTGGTAATCCAGTGGTACTAGGACTTACTGCAACTCCACCAGACATGGGATCTGCCGACAAATTGTCTGCTGCTAGATATATGGAATTCTTTGGAGATGTAGATTACGAAGTTCCAGTGCCTGCTCTTGTTAGGGATTCAAACTTATCTCCATATCAAGACCTTGCATATTTTGTTCGCCCCGACCCCAAAGAATTGGAATATATCGCTAATGTTGACAAGCAATTCACTTCACTAATTGAAGAGTTAGCAATTGGCCCTGAAGACGGAGATTTGGAAAGAGTCCCTGGACTCAACAGTTGGCTAACCGATGTATTGGGCAACCTAAGTCTACCAAGCGGTCCAGCCAAAGATTGGATTAGTTTCCAGAAAAGAGACTCGACTTTGGCTGACTATGGGCGATTATACCTAGCCGAGAGGGGGCTTGCCCTCCCTAGAGGCGTTCCTAAACCAGGAACTCAACTGCTAGACATGGGGCTAACTGGAAATAGACTTCTAATGCCCTTACTTGACCGCTACATTCGACACGGATTGATGCGCTCTGAAAGTACTAAAGATCACGAATTAGCCGAGGAAGCAAAACAGCGACTTCGATTATTCGGAGTTCAAGTCACTGAAACTGGAACTCGGCCTTGTGCATCTCCGGTGACTAGAGTCTTGGCATATGCTTCGGCTAAGTACGACGCAGTACGTGATGTTCTAACTGCTGAAATGCAGGCACTAGGGCCTGATATCAGAGCTGTGGTGGTTACTGATTTTGAGAAGAGTTCGGCTACAACATTAGTCGAAGGGGTTCTGGATAGTGAAGCGGGTGGAGCGATTGCGGTTTATCGCTCTCTAATTGAAGTGGAGGCCACGGACAGACTAGATCCTGTATTGATGACTGGTTCTACTGTTCTAGTTGATGATGATCTGCTTGAGCGAATTATGCCAAGATTTGAAGCTTGGATATCTGAAAAAGAACTTGATATCAAATTAGAATCAACTCCGAGAGATGGATTTTTTGAAATTCGTGGAAGAGGTCCTGATTGGTTACCTAGATATTACACAGAGATGATTACAGAACTCTTCCAAGAAGGTGTGACAAAGTGTCTTGTAGGAACTCGTGGTCTGTTGGGTGAAGGTTGGGATGCAAGTAGAATCAACGTCCTTGTTGACCTAACCACAGTAACCACCAGTATGAGCATCAATCAACTTAGAGGACGCTCTTTCAGGCTCGACAAACATTGGCCTGAGAAGGTTTCAAACAACTGGGATATTGTCTGTTTAGCAGAAGAATTCTCGAAAGGATTTGATGACTATAATCGATTCAAACGTAAGCACTCAAGACTCTACGGTGTTTGTGATGACGGGGCCATAGAGAAAGGAGTAGGACATGTACATCCAGGATTTACTGAAGATGGTCCGGAAGTAATTTCTGAAACAATCCACGTGATCAATGAAGAAATGATAATGCGTGCTAGAAATCGTCCTCGAACTCGTGAGTTATGGAGAATTGGAGAGCCATTCAATGCAACTCCTCGCGAGGCATTTGAATTGAAAATGGAAGAAGGATTTGCAGAGGGGGCTCCTATCTTGAATGACCCATTCAGAGGACGAGTGTCCTATCCAAATGTAAAATGGAATGAGGAAACATTAGTTCTAGGAATTGCTGCCGCGGTTGCTCAATCTCTCAAACAAACAGCAATGGTCAGTCAATCAGTAAAAGTTTCAGGAGGAGACCGCGGAGGTGGTTGGATGCGCACTTTCCTTGAAGATGCAAGTGATGATGATTCGAAGATATTTGCTGAAGCAATGCAGCAGGTTCTAGGGCCAATAGATAATCCAAGATACATGATTTCTAGACAAGCTAGAATCATCTCAAATACATGGTTGAGTAATTTACTACCAGAGGTCGTAGGCAAGTATTTCCGTCGTAAAAAGAATACAATCTGTATGTTCCATACCGTTCCAAAAGTTCTAGCCAAGAAGAAAGAAACGGCAATAATTTTCGAGAATAACTGGAATTTACATGTTGGACCGGGAGTAATAGTCTACGGACATAGCGAGTCTGGAAGAAAAGAAGTTCAGATGGTAATACAATCAGGATTGACACCCCGAGGTTCGTTCCACAAGAAGAGTGTCTTCACTTGATTATGAACAGCCAGCACAATCAACGCTTGAACCGCCATGTGTTTTGCAGAAGCGCTTCCTACAGGTGAAACAGCGGAAATCAAAGGCATTAACGGAGTTTGAACAACCAGAATGACCGCACATTTCTGAAGAAGAGGAAGCAGGTGCTATGACTGCTGTTGGAGATTTTTCCTTGAAGCCAGAATCTAGAATTTTTGTTTCAGGTTCATCAGTGTCTTCTTCCCACCATTTCTCTTCGGGTTCAGGCGTTTCAGCAATTTGTTCCTTTGCAGTTTCTATCGGTTGAAGATTTAGGGCCTTAATCACATAAGGACTAGATAAAAATCGGTTCTCGATTCCTTCTTCTTTTAATCTACGAACCCCATCTTCCCTGGATTGAATTTTTCCGCCGCTGGCTTGTAAGTATCCAATCAGTCTATCATAGGCGCGGATGTAACTGGGAGATAGTTCTCGGTTCAAATCTCGTAGTTTCCGAGGTTGGTAATAATTCCTGGATTTAGTGAAATTACTCTTAACCCGTGGCGCCTTACCTTGTTGAAAGCCAACATACACCAGCATCACTACAATCGGTCCAAAGGCAAAAAGACAGGCCATGAAAGCAAAACCGTCCCCGATTCCTGACATAATGAAGAGTGTTAGTAGTGCTGCTGGGACAAAGAATACCAGTTTGTTGTCAGTATTCTCGTCAATGGCCTTGATCGCTGACCAAATTCCACTAAAAAACAGAAAAATAATGCCGAGAATGATTTCTTCTCCTGCCACAGTTACCACTCCTTAGAGTGACCGCGGCGCTGTCCCGGCGCCGCGGTCGATGAAGTACTCGGTTTGATGCTAGCATCTGCAGTCATTGCCTTGGGGGGCTCCTTCTTCGGGACAATACGGGGTTGCCCCCTCAGACAATAAACTAAATGCCGGATTGAGGGTTTTTCTCCCAATATTAGCAATTAATGATTAATTTCGGATTGCAATTCTCATAGATGCTTCCGGACCGCCTGCAATATCTCCTACCCCTTCCCTAATTGGTAGCCCTAAGCGAGAACAGAGTTCTAGATGAGGGGCGGACCAAGGGTGAGTGCATCTTTCACTCGCTTCATATCCTAGAACCGTTATTGGTTCAACTTCACCAATCCATTCATCCTCAGTCATACGACCAGTTATCCTCACCCATGCGTGGTCAAATCGTCGTAAATCATGAGCAAATTGGCCTAACCCGACTCTAGGTAATCGGCTAAGTAGGAAATCACGCGGAATTGCACGAGGTATGATAGCAAGTGCTCTTTGACCGTCACTAAGATAAGCTACAGGACCGATGTCTATTGAATCGAAGATTGCTTGAGCATTCTCGACTGCTTGCTTAATATCCCCCCACTTTTGAGGTAACCAAACTACGATTGCCGAGCGATCTTTAGTCCCCGAAACATGACTACTAACCTCTAAACTAGTATATTCAGGGCCTTGTTCTAATTGCTTCTTTGAAGGCTTCTTAGCAAATTTTGGCCATGCAATACTTGGCAAGGAAATTGGTGGCCTTACTGGTATTTTGACTGCTAATGAATGACGAGGGATTGAGTCAATCCATTCTGCAACTGGATTTTCTATCCAATCTTCTTGCATTATCGTGCATTGCCAGCCAGTAGAGCCGTGAAGTGTACCAGGGACTCTGATTATTCTACGGGTATCGGCAGTGACAACTGGGTCAACAGGGTGACCTGCCTCAATTACTCGATTCAGTAACTCCTTACGCTGCTTGCGAATTGCTTCCTCACGCACTACAGGGTCTGGTTCTGCAAAGGCGCTACGATCAGGGTCGTGGGCGATGATGTGGAAGCCTTTGCTGCCGGAAAAGGAGATATGTTGTATTTCCAATTCTGTATTTTCTAGCAACCAATCTCTAAGTTCGAGGGTTGCTAAACGGGCCTGCTCTAATCTTTTTTTACAGAAAGGACGCATGTCAATATCGAAGACAACCATGTGGTCGAGTAATATTGGGGTTGGACGACTAGTATCTTTCAGGCGTGGTAGATTTACTGGGTCAAGCCAAGAGGATGTGGAGACATAGACATCGATTGGCATTACTCTATGAAAGTCCTTAATCAGAGATTTTGCTGACGAGATTCGTCGCCGACTTGTAATCCAAGGTCCCTTCAATGAACGCCATCGAAACTGGTGTCTTGAAGGCTTATTCAACCAATCTAAATCGACTTCAGAAGTACTTTGGTAATGCTCTGCCAAGACCTGCTCGGACCATTGCGGAGAGCCTGTCATGGCTGATGGAATGTGTCAGAGGTCTTTGACTAATTGCCGGCAGCGATTAGTTCAGGTCCATTCTTATCATAGCAATATGGACAGTATTCCTCAATGACAAATTGTTCAGATTGCATTTCCTTCTCAGTCAAAGGTTCGCGGCAGGCAAAGCACATCTCGTGTCCAGATTCATTTAGGTCCTTACCAACTGAAACTCGCTGGTCAAAAACAAAACAATCACCATCCCAATGAGCGCCACCAGTTTCCTTGAAATATCCTAGAATCCCACCTTTGATTTGGTAAACATTCTCCCATCCTTGATTCTCCATCACTACGCTCGCTTTCTCACATCGAATACCGCCGGTACAAAACATAACCAGCGGTGTTGATTTATCCTGTTCTAGATCTTTGATGGCTTCAGGAAATTGACGAAATGACTTGATATCAAGATCGATAGCATTCTCAAAGGTCCCTACCCGTAATTCGTAATCATTCCGTGTGTCAAGAATCATAACTTCACGCCCCTCATCTAACCATTCCTTGAACTCCATTGGCTCAATGAATTGACCATTGTATTCAACCGGTCGAATTTCATCCATTCCTAGCGAAATAATCTCTTTCTTTAGGCGAACCAGCATTCGGCGGAATGGTTGGTAATCAGTGTAAGAAATATGCAGAGGGATGTCTTTGAAGCGCTCGTCTTTATCCAAGTATGAAATATAACTGTCAACGGCTTTCTGAGTTCCGGCAAGGAAGAAATTAATCCCATTAGGACTGAGTAAAATAGTGCCCTTGAGTCCTAACTTTGCTGTTATATCACGAAATGGTTGGCGCAATTCATCACGGTCTTCAAGGTTAACAAATCGATAACCAGCGATATTAACTATTGAACCGCCATCACTCACATAATCACCCTACTGCGAATCTGATACCAAAGCCAGTTCTTTCTCACGGTTGGTTATTTCGGCAAAGATATCTGCAACAAATTGTACTAACGGAACACCATTTGACTGGTCTCCATTCCTAGCACGAATTGATACTGTGGAGTTAGCGGCTTCATCTTCACCTAGAATCAGCATGTAAGCTGGTCTCATTTTGCGATGCATTCTGATTTTCTTACCAATCGTAGCATCTGAGTCATCAATATTGACTCTAACACCTGCTGCTTTCAGGGCATCACCTACTTCGACAGCATACTGCTTCTGCTTCTCTGAAATAGTAATCACCTGAACTTGAACTGGTGAAAGCCAAGTTGGGAAATTTCCAATCCATTGCTCAGTTAGGAAAGCAACAAATCTCTCGTGGGTTGAAAGAGGAGCACGGTGGATGACGAAAACCTCACCATTTTCCTCACCATTTTCATCCTTGTACGAAAGACCGAAGCGATCTTTGGCGGCGAAATCAAGTTGGATAGTTGACATCGATTCTTCTCTTCCAAGAGCCGTTGTGAATTGAATGTCTATCTTAGGTCCATAGAAAGCGGCCTCGCCGATTGCTTCGACATATGGCACGCCGATATCATCTAGAATCGAGCGAAGGTGACTTTCAGTTGCTTCCCAATTCTCAGGCTGATCAATGTATTTGTCATTTTTCTCAGAGTCCCAAAGTGAGAGGCGTAAGTGATAGTCATCGAAGCCGAAAGCCTCGTAGTAATCCTTGACCATCTGTACATTTGCACGGACTTCTTCAGCCACCTGGTCTAGAGTGCAATAGATATGAGCATCATTCATTGATAACATACGAACTCGAAGAAGACCGGCTAGAGTTCCTGAGAGTTCGTTGCGGTATACTGTACCGTACTCTGCGATGCGGATAGGCAGTTCACGGTAACTTCGCTTCTTATTTCGGAATACCAAGTGATGCATCGGACAATTCATTGCTTTCAGGTAATATGTGCCATCATCCATCTCCATTGGAGGGTACATCCCTTCTGCGTAATGTGGCAGATGACCTGAGCATTCGAACAACTGCTTCTTTGCTAAAACTGGAGTTGTTACTCGGTCATATCCGTACGCTTCTTCTGTCTCGACTGCGAAGCGCTCTATTTCCGACTTGAGAATTTCACCATTTGGCAACCAAACTGGCAATCCCTTGCCAATCATCTCGTCAATCATGTAGAGTTCCATCTCTTTGCCGATTTTCTTGTGGTCACGCTTTGATGCTTCCTCGATTTGCCGCTGACGTTCTTTCAATCCGTCCTTGGTTGCATAGCACATCCCATAGATGCGCACTAGAGATTCTCTCTTACTATCGGCTCTCCAGTATGCTGTACTAGTGCTAGTCAGTTTGAACCACCTTAGATGAGCAGTACTCGGGACATGAGGGCCTCGACATAGGTCAACGAAGTCACCTTGGCGATATGCAGAAGAGCCAACATCATGGCCTATTTTGTCATCCATAATTTCGAGTTTGAATTTGTTATCTGAGAACATCTCACGCAGTTCATCATTCCCATACTCTTCACGAACCATTGCGTGATTGGCTCGAATATGCTGATTCATTTTCTTCTCAAGAGCCCGTAACTCTTCGTCCCCGATAGGATTCATGTGGAAATCATAGTAAAATCCGTGATCAATTGGTGGACCTATAGTTGGTTTTGCATCGGGGAACATCTCGACGACGGCCTGAGCAAGCAAATGAGCACATGAGTGGCGTAGAATGTAGAGACCAGCCTCGGATTCACCAAGAATAGGCTCAACGGAGCAATTTGATTCGAGAATATGAGAGAAGTCACGCTCAACTCCATCGACAAGGGCAGCCACCGCTCCAGATTTCTTGCCATGGACGTTCTTGATGACTTCGCCAGCGGTAATACCGGTTGCGTATTCGTGGGTGCCTTCAGCACCAACATCGACTGCAATCATGGACATGTACTGTGCCTCTATCGGCTACGCCGACGAACAAATGATATGAAGTCCTTGGCAAAGAATCCACCTATTCGATGGTGAATTGGGTACCTGCAGTGCCATTGACCATGGCCTCTAAATCAGTTAGTGCACCAATCACTGCGCGCTGTCCTGAGCGCTTTACAAAGTCACATGCAGCCTCGACTTTTGGCCCCATTGAACCGACTGCAAATTCGTATTGTTCAATCTCATATGGCGTAGTTTTCTCAACTCTCTTGGCACTTTCTGTACCCCAATCGAGATAGACACCATCTGTATCTGTGGCCAAAACCAGTAAATCTGCTTCTAATTCGAAGGCTAGAAGGGCGCTTGCTCTATCTTTGTCGATTACAACTTCAACGCCTGATAGATTCCCATCTGCATCGTATATTGTTGGAATTCCACCACCTCCAGCACAGATGACGATTGTTCCCTGTTCCAATAGCCAGTGAATAGGACGCAACTCAAAAATTCGATGAGGTTCGGGAGATGGGACAACACGTCGCCAGTATTCACCATCAGGTTTCATTATCCATCCTTTCTCATTTGAGAGTCTATCAGCATCTTCCTGGTTGTAAATTGGGCCTATGGGTTTGGTTGGATTATCGAAGGCTGGGTCTTCGGGGTCTACCTCGACCATTGTTAAGATAGTAGCAAATGGTATCTCGATGGATAATAGATTGCCCAATTCTTGCTCAATCATGTACCCAATCATACCCTCAGTCTGTGCACCCAAAACATCGAGAGGATATGCTTCCACTTCTTCGTAGGCTGCAGATTGTAGAGCCAATAGTCCAACTTGAGGTCCATTCCCGTGACTGATTACGAGTTGGTTGTCAGTTGAGATTGGAGCGAGGGCTTTGGCTGCTACTTTGACATTTTCTCGTTGATTTTCTGCTGTCATCGGCTGGCCACGCCGCAGCAGTGCGTTGCCACCGAGTGCCACAACGATTCGCATGAGGGAACTACGGCAGGCTGTGGTGATATTAACGCGCCCCCAATGCGAAGAGCGTGGTAAGGCTCGGGCTGTTGGTCAATCCAGACGCAGGTCTTGGTGGAAGATTGGGTCTGAAAGGCTCTGATGGGCAGGCTGAATACGCACGTTCCCTGGGTGCTGAAGACCGTGCTGGACCACGTGTTACGGATTGCTTGGCTTATTTCTCCAAATTACACCGAGATTGTTCCAATATAGAATGGATCACTTCCCAAGGAAGGATGGGGACTGATTGGATAAGTGATGATATCGGTACGGTTGAAACAATTCACGAATCTATTGGAAATACGAGTGCTGCTGACTCTTCAGGACTCATTGCAAATTTGTTAGATTCAGAAATTGACCTTCTTCTCTATGGTGGCGGCGACGGCACCACTCGAGACATTGTCGCCGCATTGGAATCTCATGGTCGCAGCGATTTGCCAATTATCGGAGTGCCGTGTGGAGTTAAGATGCATTCAGGATGTTTTGCTTCATCGCCAAAAGCTGCGGCTGAAGTTCTATCTGCTTGGTTGAACGGAGATTTGTTGATTGCAAGCACAGAAGTTCTAGATCTCGATGAAGAATTATACCGAGAAGGAAGATGGGTAGTTCGCCTCTATGCTGAAGCGATGACTCCTGCTAGTCCTCGCTGGATGCAGGGTACAAAACAACGTGTTGAAGCCAGCGGAGAAGAGGAAATTGTCGAAGGTTTGGCTGATCATATCAAGGAACTTCTGATGACTGAAGACCGATTGATAATTTGGGGCTCAGGAGGGACACTGCGGACCATTGGAGAACTTGTTGGTTTGAAACCGAATCTTCTAGGAATTGATGCTAGTGTAGGTGAAAAGCAGGTAGGTGTCGATTTGAATGAAAAACAATTACTTGAACTTCTAGATGCACATGATGGACCAATCACTCTTCTACTCTCACCGATGGGTGGCCAAGGATTCTTGATTGGCCGTGGTAACCTACAGTTGTCACCTGCTGTTCTACGCCAAGTTGGAGTGAATGATGTATTGGGAATTTGCACTCCTGCGAAACTGCTTACAGTCCGCCGATTGCGTATTGAGACGGGTGATACAACTCTCGATGCTGAGTTTGCAGAGAAAAAATATCTGAAGGTTTTACAGGGGTATCGAACAACAAGAGTTCTTCCAATCGCCGTTGATTGAAATTAATGGCAATCGGCATTGAATGGACAATTCAAACAACGCCAATTACTACTTGCTGCAGGTAATTTCTTGAAATCTCCTTCAAACATCATCAGTCTTGCCATTTGTTCAATGTCCATTGATATCATCGAGCGTGATTGATTAGACCAATTCCTGCTGGCTCTATGCATCCATTTCACCCAACGAGTGCCTAACCAACCAATACGTACTACATCAATATCTTCTGGTTCATTTTCAATTAATGGATTCCGTTCGGCCCAAAGAAGCATTGAACCTAACTCTAGTTTCGTCGCCTCATCAGGAGTTCTTCTGGGAATCTCCATTGACAATCTAACAAGACAAAGGCGACTTCCATTCCTTACTATCAGATCAGGGGCGCCGTATTGTCTTGCTCCATCAAGTAAGAGTGGTTGCAGTCTATCGATCATCATGATGTATTCATCAGAGCGACGCTTGAAACCAATTAAGGGTGCAGAATCAAAAAGTAATAATCTATGCATCATTAATTCAAGTGCTTGTTCCACTTCATTATGAGGATTTTTTTCAATCACCTCACCTGCAACTATTGCACGCAAAATGTTTCGATGCACAATTCTACGTAACTCTTCAATTGAAATTTCAGGCTCCTCAATTCTGGCTAACAATGCTTCTCTTAGTCCTGATCTTGCATAATCAAAAATCCGCATTTTTCGTGATTTATTTTTCACTACATTGTCATTTGCACTGATTACGTGCTTCAGCACGTATCTCCTCGAACAATTGTCGAGAAGCCTTCCTCGGGTGGGGCTCCATGCTATTCTCGGTTCTATCCACATAGCCCAAGACGTTAGTAGTCAGGGTTTATTACGATAGCGGAGAGGCTAACTTAGAATCACTGACGTGCCTGTTTTCGGGCCGCTTTTCGGCGTCGAAGCTTCTTCTTTCGCCATTTCCAACGTTGGTTCCCCGCCTTCTTCCACGCACGGGAACCTCGCTTCATGCAGCGCGCCGACCTGCTCGGTGTATTTGATATAAACGGTGGCCTAGTACGGAAGTTCAAATGGTGGGCAATACAGGATTCGAACCCGTGTCACCGGCTTAGAAGGCCAGCATGATATCCAGACTACACCAATCGCCCTAACCTTCCGTGTGGGTAATCCTTTGTGAATACAGCAGTCGGGAAGGTACAGAATCAAGGTGTATCTGATTCATCTTTTGTACTGAAGTTCAAAACTCCATCATCCAATATGTCTTCACGAATGTTAGCAGTACTTCTTCCGGTTTCTTTAGCAATCTTCTTCAGCTTCTTTTTGACTTTGCGAGAACCAAGCCAAAGTTCTCTTGTGCTACTTCCTATTCGAAGTACTGTCTCAATTATAGATAGTAGAATCAAGCTATTAATGTATGAATTTCCAAGTTCAGGTAGATTGTGAAATAAGTCCTCAAATTCACTAAATTTAATTGTGGCTTTTGAGTCTACAAGAAAAACACCTAGAACAGCAAAAGGTAGCATCTTTGCAACATCTCGTGACAAGTCCTCAGTCCAATAAGAAACAATACGCACCCCGCCTACCACAGAAGTAGCAATCAAAGCGTTTCTTGCATGATCAGATCCATCCGAAAGTAGCGTTAGTATCACAGCCATGACTACTGTCCAAAATGAAATTAGTAGAGGGATTGCAATCACATATTGAATCGTGAAAACTAGAGTTCGGAAGAATGCCCTAATTCGCCCTGTCATCGAATCTTCATAGCGTCCAAGATCTAGGGTCAAGATGTCCCTTCGAGCGAGTAATCTGTAGAACATGAAAACAAAACCTGAGTATGCTGCAACAGCAATAATTGCAAGAAGCACAGACAATGTATCTTGGATGAAGTCTTCGAATAATGAGATTAGTTCGTCTCCGGTGGAGGGTATTGCCATCATTATCCGGTTAATGGTTTTTGCATTTTATTATGCCGCTCTGTGAGAGAAAGGCTTTGCACATTTAGGGCATCTAGTTGGGAGTGACACTCTTCTGCGCTGCCAAGTGTGACCACATTCTCCACAAATCCAAGATCTTTCCGGTAATTTAGAGAGCACTTCCTCGCGCATTTTCTGAAGAGTGGGAGATTCTGAAAGTTTGGGTGCAGGAGCGATCTCATTGACAATTGCGGCATGGTTTCCATCGTGCTCGATTAGTCCTGCTGCGTGCAATAATTCGTGAACTAAGGTGTGTCGATAGAGTATGTCGTCTCCGTGAAGGTTAGGATGTAAAGCGATAGTGATAGGTCCAGGCGCACCTCTCAATCTTCGTCTTCTAAATAATTCGTGATGATTGTATTCAAATCGCGTAAGTCCAAATCTTCTATCATTGGAATCCATCCATTCAAGAGTTAGATGTTTACCTAGATGTCTCAAGAATGGGGCCTCATCACTAGTCAGTCTCTTCTTCAATTCATTCAGTAGACCTTCGGGCATAGGAGGGATGTTTGGACGAGTTTTCTCTTGCCCTGACTCGTCCATGTTGTATCGCCCTCCATTCTCCTTAAATGGCCGTCGCAGGTGGCTATCTCACTGGGCGTGTGGCGCAGCTTGGAAGCGCGCTTCCTTGGCATGGAAGAGGCCCCGAGTTCAAATCTCGGCACGTCCACCAATCTAATCGATTCCAATTATACACCAAAAAAACTGCTTTTTTGAGTTTATTTGATTACTTTCGTCTATAAAATGGTGTTTTCAGGGTCATGGTGCATTCATACTATATATGAATCGAAGTCTGACGGCGCCCGATGGACTCTAGATTGAGAGCTTTATTGATGTGCACGCTGATGATTGCGTCAGCCCTAGCCGGGTGTCTCGGCGGGGATGATGAGGAGCCAGTAGTTGAGGATGTAATGGGTTGTATGGACCCAGGAGCGAACAACTACGACTCCGCCGCTACCGCGGATGACGGTTCGTGCGACTACGGTCGCGCTAACGCCGACACCATGGCAGACTATGCCGCTGGAACGATTGATGTACAGCAGGCAATGTACGAACTCGAGGTAAGTAGAAAGTGCCGCGAGCAGGGTCAAAACAACCCTTGTGAAGTCGTACTGATGTCTATTGGTGATGCTTCTACCATTGATCCCCACGATGCTTATGATTCTGCATCCGGTGATGTGATAGAGCAGGTATACGATACTCTATACCGATATGCAGGAGATGGAACAGGTAATGCAATTATCGAGCCTCGCCTAGCAACTGGATACAGTATGAGTGAGGATGGAAAGACCTACACTTTCACCCTACGTGATGATGTATACTTCAGCAACGGTGACCTAATGGAGGCTTCAGACGTAGTTTACTCATGGTGCCGCGTTCTAGGATACGGTTCACCTGACAGCCACGTTGGCTGGATACTTGAGCAGAGCTTCGACTGTAACGACGCAGATGGTAACCACGATGACATGGGTGGAGAGAGCTTCACAGTTAACTCCGCAACATCGTTCTCGGTAACATTGTTCGATCAGTCGTCAGCATTCATCTCGACTATTGCTTACACAGTTGGCGCTGTTATCAACGCTGAACTCTGTGAGGCTAACAGAGTCGTTGAGCTAGATTCAGACGGTAATGTGACCTCTGATGATTACTGCCACGAGTGGATGGACGAAGGTCCAATGGGTGCAGGAACAAACGCCTACACAGTTCAGTCATGGGTTCGTGAGGACCGCCTAGTACTCGTCCCTAACTGGATGTACTGGGAGGGTGGTGACTTCAATGTCAATCGCGTAACAACTTCTATTGTTACTGAGGCATCTACAAGGCTACTTGCTTTCACTGATGGCGAGGTTGATTTCGGTGGAATTAACATCGAGCACCTACCTAACTTCTGCTACATCGACGATAACGGAAACGGAATGTTCGATGCTGGCGAGGACGATGCTCTAGATGACAAGCCTAACGTAGCAAGTAAGGATGGTTACCTCTGTGTATACAGAGAGACCTTCACCACAACTCTCTCTGTGTTTAACCTACACCCTAAGTCACTAGATGCTGGTGAGGACACATCTAACACAGATGCTAACTCCAGTCTGGTACTCAACCACGACTGTAATGGTAACGGTACTAATGATTGTAACGTCATGGAAACTGGAGCTCTTCGAGCTGCTATCTCCTATGCATTCGACTACGAGACTCACCGCAGGGACACCTATGACAATTCATTGGCCCCTCAGTATGGTCCAATCCCAACTGGATTCTTGTATGCAGATACACAGACTGAAACCTTCACCTATGACTTAGCATATGCTGAGCAACTACTCGAGGATGCAGGATTCATCCGACAGTATGAATGTGCCTCGCTAACTCAAGATGGTGCAGCAACAGTTGTCGCAGAAGCTGCCAGAACTGGTGACGAGTGCCGACTACCAAATGTATTGAGAGTCATGGCAAACGAGGGTAACGATTACCGAATTGCAATGGCAGGTCAGTTGTCAGAGGCTCTAGGAACCATTGGTGTTGCTACTGCTGGTGACGCTAAGCCATGGGCTGAGTACCTAACAATGTACTACACCCGCACATGGGACATCCGCTTCAGCGGATGGGCTCCTGACTACCTTGACCCAGATAACTACTGGTCGCCATTCGCTGGTGGACATTCCATCGGTGGAGACGCATACGGATCTGGCTACGAGAACGCTGATGTTAATGCAGCACTGATGATTGGTCGAACATCCCAGGATGACAACACACGCAGAGCAGCATATGTGGACGCATTCGCAGCATGGATTCTGGACCCTAACATGATCATCATTGGGCAGTACAACGGTGTTGGAGTAAAGCACGACGACATCTGTAGCCCACCATACGCAGCTATCGGATCGGCCCACTGGTTCGACTACGATAAGTTGCCAATGAATAATGGTGTCCTTGAAGGATCCTGTTAATACAGTAATCAGGTAAATTCTGATTGACGTAAGGCCGGCGACGGTCGCCCTCGGGCGATCGTCGTCGCGCCGTTTTTTTTTAATTCAATTTCAACTGGATAATCCGTCTAGTTTTCCATATTCACAGCAGCATTAATTCTCCATTTATTGATATTAATAAATCACAGCCTCACTATAGTGAGGCTGAAACCGCTGCAATCATAACCCTACGACACTCCCCATGGTTTGGTCAGGTCCAAGAGTGAGCCTATTGGGTTCATCTTCGGTAGATTGTGGTGTTTGAGATGAAGTTGCATGAGTTTATTGTGCGGCGTCTTATTCTCTTAATCCCAGTAATGGTTGGAGTGGCAATTTTCACTTTCACTATAGCACACATAATCCCTGCTGATCCAGCAGCGGCTCAGTGCGGGGATAAGTGCGGAGTTGTAGTTGATTGGGATGATGAGTTGAATGAACCCATCACAGCTTACGATGCTAATCGTGAACGACTTGGTTTGAACGAGCCTGTTTGGGAGCAATTCCGACTTTACATCTTACATCTGTCTCAAGGGGATTGGGGTGAATCAATTACCTATCATCGTCCTGTTTCGGATGTGGTTAAGGATGCTGCCCCCATAACCTTAGAGATGTCTTTTCTCGCTTTGTTCATAGCATATCCTTTAGGCATCTTGTTAGGTATAGTTAGTGCAGTTCGTCAAGATAAAATGTTTGATCACCTCTCGAGATTTCTTGCAATCACATTTGTCAGCCTACCTATTTTCTGGTTCGCTATGCTTCTGCAATTGTATCTAGCTACTGGCCCTGAAAATTCAGGAATATGCGACCCAATTTTTGGCACAGAAGGAGGTTGTTTCCCGATATATGGAAGACATGACCCGGGTTTTACATATCCCGAAGATGGTTTCGTCTGGTTTTATCCTGAAGGTGGGACTGGTTTCCATTTAGTAGATAGTTGGTTTGTCTCTGACAGCAAACTTTCCACACTCCCTGATGAATGGGGCTCTAGGTGGCTTCTTTTCAAAGACACACTACTTCACTTGGCACTACCGTGCATTGCTCTTGGAATATCCTCAGCAGGTGGTCTTCTACGATACATGCGTGCTAGTTTGTTGGAGGTGTTGAATGAGGATTATGTTAGAACTGCTCGGGCCAAAGGTTTGGCCGAATGGAGAGTAGTGATTGTACATGCTTGCCGAAACGCACTAGTTCCGATAGTCACAATTCTTGGTTTCTCAATAGGTGGAGCAATTGGTGGAGCCGTACTTACTGAGACCATATTTTCTTTCAATGGAATGGGCAGAGTCGCAATAAAGTCGATTCAGTATTTAGATTTCAATGTCATAATGGGTGTGACTTTAATCACTTCAATGATATTCCTTCTTTCCAATCTTATTGTTGACATTGCTTATGCTATTGTAGATCCAAGGGTGAGGTTAGAATGAAGCGATGGGGCGACGGTGCGGAAGACCGTAAAGAGAGTCTAAGGAGATTCTATGAAGCCAATATTCAACTTGGATATGATATGCTTCGTAGCTGGAGAATATACCGCAGATCATTCTTGGCCGTAGTAGGTCTATTGTTGGTGTTATTCGTCTCGACGATTTCGTTTTTCGCCGATGAGATAGCCGTAGAACATCCATACAGGAATCTCCAGGACACAGAGGATCTTTGGTCAATCGATTATGAACCACGCCGTGCCCATCCATTTTCAGAAGAATGTGATTGGCACGAACAGTCGATTTCACTAACCACTTTACGACGTAATAATGAGATGAGTGTTGTTGCTGAATCTGATGAGAAGGTAGGCTCTGATAATAGGTATTATCGCGACACACTCACAGTTATTGAGTTCATTGAACTAAATGATAACATAGGTTATTCCATGAATATGTCACTTCTTAGCATAGATCCCGATAATGCTTCGATAATACATGTTTCTCAAGAATTATTTGACAATATGTCACATTCCACTGTATGGATAACTTACGAATATGATAATTCTGATATGCACGTCGAGTGGATGCCTGAGGGTTATCAACGATGTATATTTGGAACCAATAATCAAGGGCAAGATATGTTCAGTAAGGTATTGTATGGTTCCCGTGTTTCTTTAAAGATTGGAATTACTGTAGCTATGCTTACAGTCACTATTGGTACAATTGTTGGTAGTATTAGCGGATATTTCGGAGGTAGAACCGATGAGGTTATTATGAGGATTTGTGATATTTTCTTTGCAGTTCCCGGGCTAATTCTTGCAATGGCCTTCGTTACTGCTATGTCTGGAATTGAAAGTTTTACCATGCCGGTTTCATTCATGATTCTATTTCCATTATTTTTCCTAGCATTCATATTTAGATCATATTCGGTTTCAACTTTCACTTCACTTGACGAAACTATTGAATCTTTGAAGAATTCTAAATTTTCTCTCAATTGGTTACTGGCGGTACTTGCAGTATTACTCATATTCGAGAAAATCACTGGTATGTCCTCATCTTGGCACAGATTATTTGACTATTCAGAAAGTCAGAATTGGAGATTATTGGTTTCTATGTTGGTGATTGTTGCTGTTACATTGTTGGCCATAGCAGATAAGAAATTCATACAAAAAACATCTTTTGCGGGTGCAGGTCAGCGATTGAGCGATTCGATGGATTGGACGAACCCTTGGAAATATCTCACACTTAGGACTTTGTTGATATTTACTGCCGCCTGGATTCTATGGGATTTCTCAGGAACCTCGGGCGATGAAATTGTGATAATCAAGGATTTCGATAGGCTATGGAAAATACAGGCGGCTCTGATTTTCACAGGTTGGCCCGGGTATGCTCGACTGATTCGTGGCCAAGTCCTCTATGTCAAGGAAATGACATTTGTCGAGGCTGCTAGAAGTGTAGGTGCACCATCTGGGCGAATCATGTTCCGACATATTCTTCCAAATGCTTGGGCACCCCTAATGGTAGCATTCACTCTCGATATAGGGGGAACCATTCTCTCAGCATCTGGTCTTTCATTCATTGGTCTAGGTGCCGCTCCAGGTACTGCTGAATGGGGTATATTGGTATCAGAGAGTAGGCAGTTCTTCCTAGATGATCCACATTTGATGCTATTCCCCGGACTCGCGATAGCAGCAACAACTCTAGGTTTCAATTTACTTGGAGATGGTCTGAGAGATGTAGTTGACCCCAAGAATAGGAGGTAGGATGATGAGCGAAGATATTCTGAAAATCGAGGGTCTCAGAGTCCACTTCGATACTCTAGATGGCCCTGTAGAGGCTCTACACTCAGTTGACCTGTCAGTCAGCAAGGGTCAAATTATGGGATTAGTCGGTGAATCCGGTTGTGGGAAATCAGTCACATCACTAGTTACCATAGGTTTAGCCACATGTGATATTGATGAGGGTAGTGTGAAATATCAGGGTAAAGAATTAATCCATAACCCTTCACCAGAAAAACAGATAGTAGTAAAGGCGGCTTCTAGAGTAACTGAGTTAGCAACTTTGGCGATAATTATTGGCGTGGTAATTACATTATTCTCGCCAGAAACAGGTGTGTTATTTTGTAATATATTTATTCTAATCGGAATAGTTTCTTGGTTGATTGGTTACTTTATGGATAAAGAAACACGAGACCATACGAAATTTATGAGATGGGTACGTGGTAATGAAATCAGTATGATTTTCCAAGAACCAATGACTGCTTTGAACCCCCTTTACACAGTTGAGAAACAGGTTTCAGAGGTTATGAGTGAGCACGACAGGCTAGTTGATGCGGAAACATCGACAATGAAACGTGTAGGATTAGCGATAGTCAGCCCTCTAAGATTTATTTCTAAAGCACTCAGAACTAAACCACTTCAGACTTCATTAATATTGATGATAGTTGGTGCAGTAATTCTCTCTCATCTTTTAGGATTCGCAGACACCATACTTGACATTCTAGCAGTCCCGTTAGTATTACTAATTCAGATAACCCTCCCCGTCATATTCATTCTAGTAGGAATCTTTGCTCTGGCTCTATTGGATGGTGCTGGATTATTATTGCTATTCTTTACTTTCTTTTTGAATCCGGATTCTCCTCGTTATGTAAAAGAACCCACGCCGATTTTCACTATCCCGGATTCGGTGAAAAATTATTTATCTTATTCACCACTATTCTTTGCATCGTGGATAGTCATTGTAATTATGTTCTGGATGCCACTTTCAGCTCTATTAGGAATCTTAGTAATCTGTACTCTACTTGCTTTACCTGTAATGATAATGATGGACTACTTGGATCTTGACCCAGCACATCGAAGACAAGTCATATCTATCTTAGAAGATGTCAGAATACCTAACCCTGAGGCGGTTGTAAATATGTATCCTCACGAATTATCTGGAGGCATGCGCCAGAGGGTTATGATTGCAATGATGATGGCTTGTGAGCCAAAGTTGCTTATTGCCGACGAGCCTACAACTGCACTAGATGTCACCATTCAAGCACAGATTCTAAAATTAATGAAAGATTTGCGTGACGAGAAAGGAACTGCCATTCTGTTGATTACCCACGACCTAGGTGTTGTTGCAGAAATGTGTGATGCTGTTACTGTAATGTACGCAGGAGAGGTAGTTGAGACGGGCAGTATTGAAGATGTCCTCTCAACTCCACGTATGCCATATTCCATTGGTTTGTTACATAGTATTCCACGTATTGAGGAAGATTCTAACCGACGTGATGTCCTTCCAATCATACCCGGTCAAGTACCTGATCCGAATGAACACTTTGATGGATGTAGATTCCATCCACGTTGTCCATTTGCCGATTCAATATGTGTATCAACACCTCCTCCTATGGTGGAGATAAAATCCGGTCATTTAGCAGCATGTCACTATGTCGATAAGACAGTAAATGTAAGACAGGTTCAGGATGCATTCGATGAATTCGCATTCGGTTATGATGTTGGAGGCCCCCAGCCGAAAGAACCTCTAATCCTCACCCCTGCCGATGTCGGGTTCGCACTATCCGGTGCTCATTCCACCCTCAGAAAATTAAGAGGAGATGATTAGAATGGTTGAAGACAATAGTACTGGTGAAATTCTCATCAAAGTCGAGGGGCTAAAGAAATGGTTCCCTATCAAGGCAGGTATGCTTTCGACAGTCAAGAATTATGTCCGAGCAGTAGACGGTATAGACCTTGAGATTAGGCGCGGCGAGACGCTTGGAATTGTGGGTGAATCAGGTTGTGGAAAGACTACTCTAGGCAGAGTAATGATGGGCTTGATTCCCATCACCTCTGGTACCATTAGTTACGCGGGAAAGGATATGCTTTCTATGCCTTCTAGAGAAGTAAGGAGAAAATTACAGATTGTTTTCCAAGACCCAGGTGGTTCAATGAATCCAAGGATGTCTGTTCGTTCAATTATCGGCGAGCCCCTTCAAGTAAATGGAATAGCAGATGGTGCTGAGTTGACATCAAGAGTTGCAGAATTACTTCATTCAGTAGGGCTGAAGAAAGAGCATATGACGCGATTTCCTCACGAATTTTCTGGAGGGCAGAAGCAGCGTATAGCCCTCGCTCGCTCCCTTTCATTAGACCCTGAATTCATTCTTCTTGATGAACCGACTAGCGCTCTAGATGTTTCAGTACAAGCCCAGGTTCTCAATTTGCTTGAAGATATTCAGCAGAAGCGTGGACTAACCTTTGTTTTCATCACACATTCTCTAAATGTTGTAAATCACATTAGCGACAGAGTTGCAGTCATGTATCTTGGTAAAATTGTCGAGATTGCTAGAACCTCTGACCTTTTCGCCAATCCCTCTCATCCGTACACACAAGCGTTGATGTCAGCTATACCTGAACCGACTATTGGAAAGGATCGTAAAGAGCGAATTGTACTATCGGGTGATGTACCAAGTCCAGTTAATCCACCTTCTGGCTGTCGATTCCACACTCGCTGCCCTATTGCTGTTGATGGCCGATGCAATGTCGATGAACCTATTCTCGAGGAAGTCAGGTCTGGCCATCAAGTAGCCTGTCATTTCCCTCTAGAATTAGGACAAACACTTACTGTATTAAACGAAGAATCCTCTTCTAAAGATAGTGACAAACCTAGTGCTGTAATTCTCTGAGGGCCGAAGATGACTGAGGATGAGTCTCCATCCGATAAACCGGAGATTGAGCCGCCGCCATTTTTTGACAAAAGAGAGGAGGCAGAGGCCTCTTTCTGGCGATTGAAGAAAGCCTCTGACAAATGGAGAGAAGACAGAGTCAAGCGAGTTCTAGCTCAAGAAGGAGAGGGATTGTTTACCACCTTTGGGAGGATGATATTTGTCTCATCCTGCATTTTCTTTGATTTCATCGTCATGATCCAAATCCCAGTTAGTCTAGGAAAGACTACCTTGTCTTGGGCCATATATGTTACCCTATTGGTTATGGCTATCAAGTATCAACGTGAGTTCTATGAAAATTGGTTCAAGATTGATATCAGTCAGATAGATTTTGACCAGCAGTGATTATCAATCACTTGTAGTAGAATCAAGAATGGGAAATTTATCTGAGTGAACACGCTCAAATCGTCTAAAGGATGGGACAATCAGTCCAATTGTGGTTGTAAGTACCATGAATCCTACTGCAATTGCATAGGTAGTGAGGACATTCGTTTCCACAATCAACCAACCTCCCATAATTGGTGCAAGAGGGATGAAAATCAGAGATCCAATTGCATCTAGCGAATTCACTCTACCTCTGAGATGTTGGTCTACACTGTCTGACATAGTAGTTCTCCAAATCACACCTAAACTACCGCCTAAGATTCCTTCAAGCATAACGAAAGCGAGAATCAACCAAAATGGAATCGGCATTGCCCACATCAACATACACCATCCAATCCCTCCAATCAGTACATAGAATACAGTCCCGCGTATTTCTTTAGGGACAGGCCTTAACCCACCTAGTAGAGAACCTATCATTGCACCACCAGCACCAATTGCTCCGAATATACCGAATTCTTTGGCCCCCAGTCCTTTGTCTTCGATGATGAAAGGAATACCAATTTCTATTGCTGAGTCTCCGATATGCCAAACCATGAAAATCATAATCCCCGCAAGTAACCATGG
>JASMAJ010000030.1 GCA_030754395.1 Candidatus Thalassarchaeaceae archaeon
GGAGGTATGGCAGGAAAATCTGGTAACTCCAAAGGGGGGTTAGGTAGAGGAGATATCTCATAGGCTTCCCTAATTGCACTACCTAGGCGCTCATTAGTTCGCTGCCAGACAAGTGCTTTGCCTTCGCGCCTGGCCATCAAAAGGCCACCCTATTCAAATCTCTAACTCAATGTTCAGGTTCTGGATTAGTTCCTTGTACCTGTTTCGAATTGTTACCTCAGTAACACCCGCGACCTCAGCGACCTCGCGCTGAGTTCGACGCTTGCCACAAAGAACGCTTGCAATGTAAATGATTGAAGCCGCAATGCCTGTTGGTCCACGACCACTAGTCAATTCCTTCTCTTGGGCCTTAGCAATCAACTCGTATGCCTTGGCCTGAACTTCTGCATCAAGATCTAGTCCAGAGCAGAATCTTGGGATATAATCCTCTGGCTTGGTTGGTGGAATCTTCATCTTCAACTCTCGAACCATAAATCGGTAAGTTCGGCCTATTTCCTTTCGGCCAGTTCGGCTCGCTTCACCAATTTCATCGAGTGTTCTGGGATTGTTACACTGACGGCAGGCTGCATAAAGTGACGCCGCGGCTACTCCCTCAATAGAACGCCCACGGATGAGTCTCTTCTCAACTGCTTTCTTGTAATTCACAGCAGCAGTTTCACGGATACTCTTAGGTAAGTCAAGGCGGCTTGCCATTCTATCTAATTCAGCCAATGCCATAGCTAGATTTCGCTCAGTTGCGTTGCTAACTCGAGAACGCTTCTGCCACTTTCTCATTCGATAAAATTGTGAACGGTATCGGGAAGAGATTGTTTTTCCTGAATAGTCCTTGTTTTGCCAGTCAATATCTGTTGACAATCCTTTGTCGTGAAGCATCACAGTCATCGGCGCACCTGTGCGCGCACGCTGGTCTCCCTGCTCAGGACTGAAAACACGCCATTCGGCGCCCTGATCAATCACATTGTCTTCTAAAACAAGACCGCAGTCATCACAGACTACTTCACCTCGAGTTTCATCTCTGGTGAGATTTCTCGACCCGCATTCGCTACACTTCACTATGTCTTCGACTAGATATTCTGACATCCCCTCACATCCTCCTTTCTTGAGAAAGGTAATATATTCGCAATTGACTTCTTATTTAAATCTTAGAGTACCATAGTTAACCAATAATATAGCAATTTGCTAATCTGTGTTGCACCTCACTAAGGATGAAATAGCAACGTATCTTGGAGCATTATAGGAGATTGTGAAATGAGTGGAAAATGGCCCCCCTCTGAAGTATCTCTAGATTCTGATACGCGTGTTCTTTTCCTAACTAAGGATCTTAATCTCATCAAACAACAGTTGTATGAAGGATTGGATTTGAGAATGGAGAATCTTAGCATCAATGACCTTCTAGATGATATCAATACAGATGTGATGACGCCTGCATGGGTCTGCTTTGATCATGATCCTGCCGTCTTAGCTGAAAATGCGTATGCTGGCCTACTTCACGATGGTAAGCGTGTCTTTGAAGAAAAAGCATTGATGGACGGAGGATTCTCTGTTATCGTAAGTGGTCATCGGAAGGGGACTGGGAGTAGTCGAGAGACTGCGGCTCAATGTGAAAAATGGTCTGGTATTCGTATTGTTATTGCAGCATCCTTCGCGCCCATACACGAACGAAATAATATCAATCTTGGACAGTTGATGGGTGATCACGCTATGTTGGAAAGATTGCAAAATGGAGAAGCCATATCTCTTAACGAGTTCACCAACAAATATGATCCTGTAACTAAAATGATTGTAGAAAATGGAGGAATTCTGCCTTTTGCTAAGCAATTGAAAGGCAATAATGTTGCGTTACCGGCAATAAGCACAAATCCAATTCCAATGACAATGGCTGAGAAGATCATCTCAAACAAACTACTCGGGCAAAATGGTAAACGTGGTTTTGTGAAACCTGGGGACGCAGTGATTGCGCAAGTGGATGGAGGTTATTCACATGAATTCACTACAGCTCAGGTTCACAACTTTCTAGCAGCAGAATATGGTGAGGATTATACAATACCAAATCCTCCTAAATTCGCAGTCTTTGAGGACCATTTGTTATATGCAACAGGTGTTCCTCGATTCGGAAGGTTTGCCGACAAAATACAAACTCTGCGTGACTTGCAGGTGGATTTTCAAAGGCACTCTGGGGTTAGGGATTACTCGGCTGTGGATGGCATTAGCCCTGGTATTTGTCATCAAGTGGCAAGAGAGGAATTTATCGACGTGGGCGATTTCATTCAAGCAACAGATAGTCACACTTGCATGGGTGGGGCTTCCAATGCTCTGACTTATGGCGTAGGGGCTACTGAATATGCAAATCTTGTTCACAATCAATTCGCATTTGTGAAAGTTCCAGAAAGTATTCGATTTGAACTCACTGGAAATCTTGACTCGGGGTGTACGGCAAAGGATGTGATATTGCATATACTTTGGAAATACGCTGCCAAATCAGATACACTCGATCGTTCAATGGAATTTGGTGGCCCTAGCTTGGCCTCTCTCTCCATGGATGAGAGGGCTACTTTGTGTAATATGGCTACTGAGTGTTCGGCTAAAACAGGTATTTGTGAGGCTGATGATTTAACCGTAGATTGGCTTCTTGAGCGCCGTCCAAATCTAAGTGAAGATGAAATTCGGACCGCTTTTGTTAATCCTGATGATAATGCTGTATATCATGGCGGCGTTCACACAATAGATTTGTCAGAAATTCGCCCAATGGTTGCACACCCCGGTGACCCGAACAAAGGAATACCTTCAGACCCTACTAATGGAGCCTATATCGATGAATTAGGTGAGGTTTCTATTGATATCGCATATGCTGGTTCATGCACAGCCGGAAAAGATGATGATTTCGCATACTACGCTATGGTTACCAAAGCCGCCCTTGATGCGGGGTTGACTATTGCAAAAGGTGTTGATTGCTACATCCAATTTGGCTCAAAATCTGTGAAAGATTTGTCTCAAAGAGAAGGCTGGACTGAGATGTTTGAGCGGGCTGGAATCAAACTAATCGACCCTGGTTGTGGTGCTTGTATAGGCGCAGGGCCGGGTGTTTCAAATAACTCAGAACAAGTCTCAATATCTGCAATAAATCGCAATTTTCAAGGGCGTTCAGGACCAGGAAAATTGTATCTTGCGAGTCCGTTAACAGTTATGGCTAGTGCTTTTACTGGATGCATTACCGCTTGGCATCCTGAACTATTTGAGTGATTAGTATTAGCAAGAGTTGGTGACATTCTCTAAATCAATCAGTTTCGTGCATTAAACATCAGAAGATTCACACAGAGTTAAGTGGGTCAGGCGCTCGGACAAGTTCGACCGCAAACAGGCCCCGAGTCATTCGGACTATGGGAGGACCTGAAGGGGGTATTCGCGATGGTAGATGCAGAGAAAATTGCAAGCAAACAAAAGCAGATTTCAATTAGTGAATTCTTTGAGAAGAACAAGCATTTCCTCGGATTCGACACCCTTCAGAGAGCTGTAATTACCGCGGTCAAAGAGTCTGTTGACAATTCACTTGATGCCTGTGAAGAAACCCGCATCTTACCTGAAATCAAGATTGAAATAAATCGCATTGGAAGCGATCGCCTTGAGTTGATTTGTCAGGATAATGGGCCAGGTATCCCACGGGATTCGGTTGAGAATGTGTTTGGAAAATTCCTGCTGGGCTCTAGATTCCACGCAATTAGACAAACGCGAGGGCAGCAGGGTATCGGGATTACTGGCGTCGTCATGTATAGCCAACTTACCACAGGATCGAAAACCAGTGTTGTATCAAAAGTGGCCTCTGATTCTTCTGCAGTCTATGTGGATTTAGGATTGGATACTCGAAAGAATCGTGCCACAAAGTCAAATGAGCGTCGTGATGTTTGGATCGAGAATGGAGAAGAGGTGGAACATGGCCTCAAAATACGAACTGTGATGAAAGCAAAATATCAACGCGGTCGGCAATCTGTTCACCAATATCTACGAATGACGAGTATAGTAAATCCGCATGCCTCAATCAAATTAATTGTCAAAGATAAGGAAGGAGAAATTATTGACCAAGGACACTGGATTCGAACAACTGATCGCTTGCCGAGAGTTGTTGAAGAAATTAAACCACACCCTCACGGAATACAACTCGGTCAATTACAACGTATGCTCAAAGAAGCTGACGAACGAAAACTGACTTCATTCCTTAGACACAATTTTTCCGGAGTAAGTGTGCGAGCGGCAAAAGAAATTCTTCAGGCGGCAGGACTTGAAGAAGGACGTACTCCTGTTCGAGTAAAAGCCGACGAAGCACAATCAATGGTTGAGGCCTTCCAAGGCGTCAAACTACTAGCCCCTCCTACTGATTGTTTGTCACCGATTGAAGAAATGCTAATCAAGAAGGGGCTTTCTAAAGCAATTGATTCAAGATTCGCCTCAACTGTAACTCGAAAACCGACTGTGTCTCTAGGAAATCCATTCCAAATTGAAGTGGGCCTTGTTTTTGGAGGGGATTTACAGGCGGATGGGCCCATTGAAGTGTTGCGCTTTGCCAATCGTGTTCCTCTAATGTATCAGCAAGGTGGCTGCCTATTGACGAAAGGATTGGAATCTGTTGATTGGAAGAGATATGGATTAGATCATCCTGGCGGAAGGGGTTTACCAAAGGGACCGGCAGCAGTTCTAATTCATCTTGCATCAACTAATGTTCAATTCACTAGTGAAGCCAAGGAAGCTGTAGCTGACAATGAGGAAGTTTTCGAAGAAATCAGAAAGGCTATGTTAGAAGTTGGAAGAGGATTAAGGAATCATCTGAAGAAGAGCTCTCAGCGAAAAAAGGCTCAGGAAAAATTCGATTTAATCAACATCATTCTACCTGAAATATCGAAGAAGACCTCTGATCTTCTAGAGCGAGAAGAACCAAATCTCGCTCCAGTGATTACAAAAATAATGAATGCAGTTTTCCTTGAAGATGAAATTATTTGGGATAAGGAAACTAAGAATACCATTTGCTCAATTACAATTTACAACTACACTGCAAGGGCTCGTGCTTACACAATATTAGCAAAATGGCCTGAAGTAGATGGGGTATGTATTGTTGATAATCCAAGAGGTGGAAGGAAAGAAACCACAGGTCTTTGGAACTGGAGATTGGATACTTTAGACCCTGGGCAATCGGCTGAGATACGCTTTGCTGTTTCTGGGCTATCAAAGGGAGATTGGAATGAATCTGATATTTTCTTTAGAGGAAATGGAGATATTATTGGTGCAACAAGAATCGATGAGAAACTTCTCGATGAGATGAGGAAAATGGATGCCTTGGCTGCAGCAGAGGCAGAGCATGCTGCTCCTAAAACTGAATCAATCGAACATTTGGTCGAAAGAACGCCATATCCTGTAAATGAGGGGAATGATGAAATTTTGACTGATGAAAATGAGCCTGTTGGTGGAGATAGCGAAACTGCTTCAATAGGTCTTTGGGCTTACGAGGAGGGAGATGAATGAGTGCAAATGGATTCACTAAGGAAGAAGTAATTGGCGCGTTGCATGGCATAGCTGCAGAAATGCATGACCGAATGGCGAAAGGGGAGCCTCCTAGAATGATACTTCCAGTCAGAACAAAACAAAACATCGCTTTCGATAAAAAACTCGGTGTTTACAAATATGGAAAAAAGAAATCTACACGTGATGCAACATCTCTAGGTTCTGCTAGGCAATTGCTTCGAGCTTTGCATGTTAGTGAATTTATTGAAGAAATGATTGATGCGGGGAAATCATCAACACTCAGAGAAATGTACTACATCTCCGAAGGTTGGGGTCATGGTAAATTTGGTTCGCAGAATGAAAGTAATAATCTTGCAGAAGATCTTGAAATTGTGACCAAATGTATGCGAGAAGATTTCAAGCTCAGACCTGAAGAAGATGGAGCCCGAATTATTGGCAATATCACCTTCGAAGAACGGAATCGAAAAGGCGAATGGATGCGAATCAACTGCCGAGATGATGTGGGAGATTCTGGATATGGAGTTCCATATAATGTAGAATCTGAGAAACTCAAACTTGTAGATCATGATGTGGATTTCATAATGGCAATCGAGACTGGTGGGATGTTTGACCGATTGGTAGAGAATGGTTTTGATGAAGATTCTAGATGTGCACTAATTCATCTGAAGGGGCAACCCGCTCGTTCGACTCGAAGAATAATCAAGAGGATGAATGAGGAATGGAATATTCCTGTTATAGTATTCCTTGACGGTGACCCTTGGTCTTACAGAATCTATGCTTCAATTGCTTATGGGGCAATAAAGACCGCGCACATTTCGGAATATCTTGCAACTCCAAGTGCGATATATCTTGGAATAAGGGCATCCGACATTATGTCGTATGACCTCCCTGCTGATGACCTGTCCAGCAAGGATATTCAAGCCTTGAAAGCGGAACTAAGTGATCCCCGATTTGCCGATGCAGAATGGCAAAATGAAATCAACCTAATGCTAGAACTTGGCAAAAAGGCTGAACAGCAGTCACTAGCCAAGTATGGTCTTGATTTCGTCACAGACACATACCTTCCAGAGAAATTAGCCGAAATCATGGGACGATGATGTTCGGCCAAGCATCAAATGTGACGGCTGCTTGAGTCGGCCGTGAGTGCCGACTTCAAACGTTGGGCTAAGTGGACTGCGGCCACTTCGTTCGTGTTACTATTGGTATCCCTCGCCTCATTTGGACCTGCTATGGATAAAATGCTCCCATTACTAGACCCCGAACAAGAAAATGTGGCTAAATTAGAAGAGGGGGGTTCGATTTCTGTCGGACTTACCGATACCAGATATTATGTGATTTTGAGGGTTGTTGAAGATGGAATAGATCCTTCGCCAGAGGTTAGATTAGTAGATTCTGATGGCGAAGAAATTCAAGGAAGTGCACCAACTTCATTGCACGTTGACCGAGAATTAGATGCTGAAGGGCCAAAATATAGGCCCGTTTGGGTTTATTATCCCAAAAATACTGCTAATTATACAATTCATAATGATGGAGACAACACACTTTGGTTAGTAGATGATGCTGCTGCAGAATCTGAAATGCTTAGGAATCCAATTGTATTGTTGATGGCCTCAACCTGTTGCTTTGGATTTATTATCGGTTTATTGGCAATAATATTTGCAATAATTTCAACACGCCAAAAACCTCGTAAAAAAGAGAAAATAGTTAGTGGCCTAGTTATTGATGAAAGGGTAATGACAACTGACGAACTTTACAGGATGCAAAAGGGAGAGGAAGTGAGTGATAGTTCGTTTACTCAAGAAAAAGTAGCCGACCCATTTGTTTCTAGTGATGCGGCGCCGGCTGCTAAACAAAAAATAATTCAGCAAGATTTGGACTCTGAAATAAATGAAACAGAATGGAAAGAATGGGATGAGGGTTGAGGATTTACAATAGAAATCTAATGATTTTTCTTTCACTTGGGTTTTTATCCTACCCTTGACTACCCAACTTCAGGTTGGTTAGTCATGGTTGACTTCGATGAGGCCTTGAAAATTCTTGAGAACAAGGCTCGTCGAGATATTCTGAAGCAATTGACAAAAGAACCACATTACCCTTTACAACTCTCAGAAATCTTAGACATCAGTCAACAAGCAGTTGTCAAGCACCTTCGTGTGTTAGAGGAGAATGGATTTGTTGATTCAGAGAAATTTCCATCTCAAAAAGGTGGGCCTCCTAAGAAAATGTATACTGTAAATCAGTCTTTTTCACTCAGACTTGACCTCGGCCCTAATCTGTTTCGAGCTGAACATCGCAATATGCCTGCAGGAGGGGCAATTCGTCTCTCATCACGTTTGCCTAGTGATCTTGGGAGTGTTGTAGAGCGTATTGGGACGCGACGCCGTCTCCCTATGGGAGAAGCAATGTCTATGCTTTCAGAAATGGACCTCGCTCTAGAAAAAATAGATGAGCAACGAGATGCAATCGTTGCTTTACATCAACAAGTCATGCAGAAGGTTGCGCCATCAATTGATGATTCGTCTCAGTCATACGAAGAGCGCCAACTCGCACACGCTATGCTCAATCAACCTAGAAGGCCTCTTGACTTGGATCTCTTCTCACAAGGTCTACGGATCCAGTCAATGGATGCTGAACAGATGATGGAAGGATTGCGTGAACGACTGCTTAGGGACTTCGCGGCAAAGGGTGGGACTCTTGTCGCTGCAAAAGAGGGGACTCCTCTCCCGTGGTGGTTAGTTCGTTGATTAGAAAATCATGTCTTCTTCGTCAATATTTGATATCAAACTGCTTTTCTCATTGAATCTTGAAATTGCTTCCATTCGTCGACCATACATCACAACTCCCGCCACTCCCATCAAAGCTACCGTAGCTGAGAGAATGATTGCGGGGACA
>JASMAJ010000031.1 GCA_030754395.1 Candidatus Thalassarchaeaceae archaeon
GGATGCATTCTATATTGTGTGTTTAGTAGCATTGGTTCGATACCCATTGCAACGAGTCTTTCGAATAAAGAGCGGCGCAGCCCACCATTTTCTGCCCTTTTTGATATTACAGTCGGAGGCAATTGCCGATGGTCACCAACTAGAACCACCTGCCTTGCCCCTCTAACTAATGGAACTAGACTAGCAGGTTCAGTAGCCTGAGTTGCCTCATCGATTAATACTCTTGAGAACCTTCTACCATCTAAGAGTGCATGTCCAGTTCCAATACATGTACAACACAATACTTGCGCCCTGTCAAGTATGTCATCTCGCATCTGTGATTCAATTCGTCGAACTTCCTTCCATCCTCGATTTAGATCACGATGAGCCAACCCCTTCTCCTTACCCTTCATCCCAGGTATTCGCCGTGCTAATTTATCATTCAATTCCAAATGTTCCTCAAGGTCGCGTCGCAGTGGATGTTCCTCCATCTGTGCGTCTACAGTAGCAAGCCGGAGATTCTCTCTCACCTTGACCGGCTGACCAAGTCTGACTGCTCTCACACCTTGCCCAAGAAGTCCTTCTAACAAATTATCAACAGCCACATTTGAATCCGCAACAGCAAGGATAGTGCCAATTTCTTGGCTGGCCCACGATTCTAGAATCCGCACAGCAGTATGTGTTTTTCCAGTTCCTGGTGGGCCTTGAATTAGTGTCAATCGCTGATCTATCGCAGCCTTGGCAGCAGCATTCTGCGAGTCATTGAGTCCATCTGGACGGGTTGCAGGCCGTCTATTTGCTCCACCGAGCTCTGGCCCTAACTGGGCGGTACCAATTGGGTCGTGTACTAGCCCCAAAAACAGGTCTCGCAGGGGGGCCCCTCCTTCTTCATCAAATACAGAATTCAGAGCGTCTCTCATACGATCAAAAGCCACCTTATTTGCAGCTCTATCCATTCTCCAGAAGCCTCGTCTAAGGTCTTGTGGAAGTTCTGGCAGAACGATACGAATTCTGTTCCTAGTTCGATTTGATACAATAGCCTCAACCGGTTTCTCTCCGAGTGGGTCACCTCGACTTAGCATAACGATATCTCCCTGTCTAAACCGGTGTTGTCCGAATGGCGCACGTCCTTCCAATTCAAGGCGTACAATTCGTTGTCCGAAGAGCCAACCATCAGGCTTTGCTTTGATATCAAAAAGTGCTAGACCATGAGATGCTAATTTTGCTCTCGACCAAGTCCGTAAACGCTCCTCAGTTGCATCTAATTCATCATCTAATTCCCATTGAATAAGTTGCATAAAGGCCTCATGATGATCTTGGCTACGAGTGAACCTTGCAGGAAGCCCTCCATCCGAGTCCACACCCCCTTCCCGAAGCCTATTACACATCACGCTTTGTGAACGTCCCTGACAATTATTATTGATGTATCCTGTTTACAACTGCGGGTGAGGGTTATACGCTGAACACAGCCGAATGGTTTCATATTTGGGGGTGGAGCATTGGTCTTTGATAAGTTCAAGAATTGGCGCAAGCAAGACTCAGAGCCTAATGTGGACTGTCCTCTCTGTGGAACTAAGAATTCAGAATCTGCAAAGGAATGCTCACAATGTCTCTACCAACTTGGCAAAGCATCGTTTGAACAAGTTGCCTCGGTGGATGAATCTGAGGCGAACAGTCTGTTTGATGAATTACTCGCAGATATCGATGATGCTGAAGAGGAAGAGGAGGTAATTGACTGGTCAAGAGGGACTTTTACGATGGATGAAGTCACAATCGATGTTGAAGAATATGGAGAAGATGATGGGATTAAACTCAGCATGAATCCGACTTTTGCAATGACTGATAAAACTCCTGATTCCTCTGAAGAAGGTGTGGAGGACTACGTCTTAACAGCAGCCGATGCTCCTGAATTTGTGACGAAATTCGAAGTGCCAGAGGTCGATATAGAACCTTTTGAAGAATCTCCTAAACAGAAGTTATCACTTGTAGAACCAACGGCGATTTCTGAGGACGAAGTTGACATTGTTGCAACCAATGAGATACCCGATACCAATGGTGACTCTGTAGAAGAGGAAGTAGTCTCCTCAGAGTCCGAAGTAGTTACGATTGATTCACTATTATCCCTCAAAATGGCCGAATTGATTTCAATCGCAAAGGATGCAGGGCTTTCAGAAACTGGAACTAAGCCTGAATTAGCCAACAGGATACTAAGTGGTGAGGTTGAAGAAGACCCCGAAGAATCTGTTATAGAATCAGAAAAAGAATTGCCTCTCCCTCCTCCTCCTCTATCAAAACCGCTTCCTCCCGTAGTTCCTGCAACTTTGGCTGAAATGCCCCCTCCACCAAAGCCCGCGCCTACTTACTCTGATCCTCTAGATGATGCATTCGACAAAGCATCTCCATCGAAACCTCCTCGAATTCCAAGAATCCCTAAACCTCCTGTACTCCCTCATCTTGTTGAAGAGGAAACAAATTCAATTGTTCCAGACAAAAATGGATTTTGGCCATGGCCTCAACAAGACGAATGGACAGATCGTGACGTAGCGATGAAAGTCAAAGAGGCTATGGAAGAAGTCAAGCGCAAGAATACTGCTCAAGTTACTGTAATTCTCGATGAGGTAGGTCCACACTTAGGCGAACGCACAAAACTCCTCTATCCAATCGGTGCCCTTCTACAGCGCATTGGTCGCGCTTCGACCGTAGACAAAATGATTGCTTTGGCCGTTGAATCTAAGCCTGAAGACCCTGATGTACAAATGGCCAAATCCAAACTTCGCCCCTAATCTTGAATCCGTAGCCCTCATTCGGGATAGTGTCGGCCGAATATCTGTGCAGCGCCGAGCCACGACGTCGATTCGCGTTGATGAAAGTATGATTCTTCGCCCCGCTCAAGCTATTCACAGCAATGCTCTAATCGAGGCGTTCATGGAGACTTGGCCAGAAGTCAGTAGGGCTATGCCTTGGATAATTCCTGACCAACCAATGGAACCTCAGATAATTGATTTTCTTGAAGAAACAGAGAGAATGGGGCGTACAGGTTATCTTCACCATTGGGCTATTATCCGGCCATGGGATGAATCTTTAATCGGATTAATTGGTTTTGACAAAGTAACACGATCAGCATCGGCAGATTGGAATCTCGGTTATTGGATTAGAAGTTCCGAACAGCGACGCGGACATGCACAGAAGGCTATTGATGCAGTTCTTGATTGGATGTCCCAATCAGGAATAATGGTAGTGGAGTTGAAGGTCGACCCACTAAACACAGCAGGCCTCAAGACTGTTTCTCGAACAGTGAGAAAATGGAATGGGAGTCGTTGCGTAACAGGAGACTCTTCAATCACAGTATCTGGGACTAGAACTACTCACCAGTGTTATACAATTCCTATATCACAAAGGAATTAATCTAGCAATAATTTCACATCACAGCTAGATTATTCTTCGATAATTCGCTCGATGCCAGCCATATCTTGCAATCGGTTCCAGAAAGCAAGTCGGTCATCCTCAGCAATCAAAATTGTTTCAGAGGGTGAACCATCTTTACCAAATTGCTTTGAGAACCTTCCTTCGCCTATTGCAAAGTCTCTGAACTTCAATTCTTGGAATTCACCATTCTCATCACGGACACGATGCCAATCCTTGTTCGGACTTGGATTGCCACGCAAATCCCAACTATCCTTGAAGCGTGGACCCTTTCTTGGATCATAGATGAAAATAGGCCAAGTTCGTGTCTTCAATGCCATGTTACTACGCTCGTAACTGGCGTTGTCGGCAACTCCGTGCTCAGGTTGACAAGTCGTGTAGACGCTAACTACAGCAGGACCTGGGAATTCATTTGCCTCTCGAATGGCGCGATAGAAATGATTTGGAAGGCTGGTGACAGTTTGTGCAACGTAGGTATTGGGGTGCATAGCTGCGATTGCACCTAGTTCCTTGCGGAGCTCTTGCTTCCCTGGAATCGCAGTACCATGAGGCTGCATCTTTGAATTCTGTCCAGTGAAGGTTGCAGTCGAAGTCTGCCCTCCTGTGTTTGAGTAGACTTGGGTGTCAAGAACAAGCACCTTGATGTTCATCCCACTTGCTAGCATTCTAGATAATGCACCAAATCCGATATCATAGAGTGCTCCATCGCCACCAATTACCCAGAGTTTCTTTTCTTCCCAACCGATTTGATCCCAGCGAGCTCTGACTCCCATCGCATCAGTTGGACCGTTTTCGAATAGTGAGTTGGTCCAAGGAACAGCCCATGGATTGTAGGGATATGTCGAACCGTATACTGTTGAGCAACCGGTTGAATTGACAATTCCAAAGTTCTCCGCACCGTAATCGTAACCGGTTGCAGCAGCCATCATTCTCAAAGCGGTCGCTTCGCCACATCCTGCACAAGATCCAGCCCCACCTACATAGAGAAGTGACTTATCTTTGAGCATGATATCCATGACTGATTTTTCATTGATGAATTGGTCATCTGTATCGCCTAGACTTGTGTAGAAATCCCAGTCTTTGCTGTGTTGTTCTGTACCTTTCTTTTCTTTAGGGACCATAGCAAGTGCGCTCTTAGAGCCACATACATCGACACATTCAGCACAGCCTTTGCACTTGCTAGGGTCGATGAAAATTCCAAATCGACCGGGCAAATCTCCCTTTTTCTCACGGTTTCGCCAATATTTGTTGACTTTAGGCCACATACCTTCCATTTCAACAGCATCTTCACCATCCAAACCGAGTAGTGCTTCCTGTAATTGTTCATCAGCGACGACCTTGCCTAGAATTGCAGTGTCCGGACACATTGTTACACAATCCATGCAACCTACACAATTGTCTGCGATGAATTCTGGAATCTCAGTGGCGATGTAAGAGAAATCTCGATGTTTTCCAGATGCGGGGCCAATTAGTGAGCGAGCGTGAACCGTATCTGCAGGAAGGCTGCTAGGGGCATGTCCTTGATTGTAAGAAGCGATGATTCTTTGTTCAAAATCATCGAGGTCAAAGAAGGATTTGTCATGAGCAGTCTGCTTCCTTGCTGGATCAGGGTCGTTAAGTGTCATGCATTCACCTCCAACTCACTAGATTCGCAAATGTTGACTTCTTCAAATCCACGTCGAACACAGGTCAGGTTCTCTTGGACAACCTTCTCACCACGTTTTCCGAAATACTTGCGCAGACTCTTTTCTATAGCCGAGTAAAGCTCCTTCTCATCCATACCTTGTGCGTAAGGTGTGCCACGCAGGAAGATACCGAGTAGGACAATTCCTTGCATTCTAACAACGAGGTCCTGCGAGGTTGCGACTTCGCGGGCGATAGCCGCGGTGTCGAGATACAAAACACGGATATTTTTCGAGGTGATTTCATCAATCGCACTTTGAGGCAGAATTTCCATCAATTCTGCAAGACTGCCAGCCCTCGTTTGAATGAAAATAGTTCCACCATTACTTAGCCCAGTAAGTGGGTTTCCGGTGTCGAAGGCATTGATATCTTGAACCGCGATGAAATCGAGAATATCCAATTCATGATGAATTCTGATTCTCTCATCTGCAATTGTTAGATAGAAATTAGTCGGTAATCCCTTCTTCTCACTACCATATTTGGGATATGCTTGAACAGTCTTACCAAACAAGTCTTCAGAGATTGTTGCGATGACTTTGTTCGTTGTAACACTACCAAATCCTCCGACACTGTGACCACGCATTGAGAACGCACCATCAGGACGACCATCTAGTCCAGCACTTGGAGCAAGCGCAGTCTCATGCTTGATTCCTAATGAGAAGTAAGAGGGCTTTGCACCACTTGCCATTAGTTCGTAAACAGCAGATAAGTCGCCACTTGTGACATCACGGCTTCCAAGGCCATAGGAACCCGAGTGAACGATAGGTATGGTGGAAATGCTTGGATATCCCTCAACTCCTTGCATGGCATCAGTCAGTGCAGCCTTGATTTCCATAGTCAGAGGATTCGATTGACTGAGAGGGTCATCCATTCGCTCTAGGACAGCAACAGATTTACAGTTTCCAATCGCTTCAACAATTTCTGGTCCAGGGAATGGCCGGAAGCAGGTGATATGTACGCAGCCGACCTTTTGTCCAGCTGCGCGAAGTTGGTCAACAACGGTTGTTGTTGTTTCAAACATGGAACCAATTCCGATAATGGCGTATTCAGCATCATCCATCTGATAACGATCGACTAGAGTATAGTTCCTGCCGGTCAATTCAGAGAACGTTTTCATAGATTCGATAAGGGCTGGTTTCACAGTTTCAATGAAGTGGCGTTGAGCAATCTTTCCCTTCATGTATGAATCTTGGTTTTGCACAATTCCCGACATAATTGGATTGAATGGGTCCATCATATTGCGTAATTTATCTGCCGGGTCACCAGCAAATTCCTTCATCAATTCAGGCTCACACTGGAGGATATTCTCAATTGTGTGAGTTGTCAAAAAACCATCTTGAACACTAAAGAAAGGAGTGTCTGAATTCTCAGCAGCCCGGCGTGCAATAAGGGCTAAGTCCCCCGCTTCTGTAGCATTTCGAGCGAATATCATTCCCCATCCAACATCCGCTACTCCCATCACATCGTCATGTCCAGCATGTACATTCAGTGATTGGCTTGTTAGAGCTCGGGCCCCAATATGGAAAACAATTGGAAGTCTCTTTCCACTGATGACGTAGAGAACTTCTTTCATTAGAATCAATCCTTGACCTGAAGTAAAATTCGTCACTCTCCCTCCAGCGAGTGCATAGCCTTCTGCAGCGGATGCACTCGAGTGCTCACTTTCAGGCTCAAGGAAAATTAGAGTGGTTCCCCAGAGGTTCGTCGCACCATTAGCAACAGCAGCACCATACCCAACTCCCATAGGTGTTGAGGAAGTAATTGGATATGCACAGGACCCTTCTGTAATATGGGTCTCAACCCAAACCACGTTTGTTGCCCCATCCGCAGTGGTTGGTATTCCGGGGAATCGAGGTTTGGAAGCCATAAACACACCACGCTCCCTCTGGGAGCGGTGTTCCGTCCAACATTCTCGTTTTATCTCTTACCTATTGAAAACAAAGATAATTTATGGTTGAATTGGTTTGAAAATAGACCGGCAATAAACAGAAAAGTAGAATTTAGAAGGAATCTAACTCTCTTGCATTCAATGCATAATTGTGCGCCAAAACCTCACTCACACTTACCCAATCAGGCGTCGAACCATCAATCCAATCATATCGATGCCCCGGAATCAATCGCCAATCAGAAGGCAAAGTACGTAGCAAATCTCTAGCAAAAAGAATCGATTTCCATTGTGCCGTTGGATCTGATCCAGGCAAATCAACGCGACCAGAAGAAGCGGTGAACAACAAATCTCCAGCATGGTAAACACCGTGACCGTGGATTGTGCAATGACCGGGTGCATGACCTGGTGAATGAGTAATCGAGAGATTGATCCCTCCAGCAGACCATTCTATGGTTGAATTTGCCTCGTGAGTCCATTCATCAGTTAGTGAGATGTTTCCAAAAACAAATCTTCCTAAAAATGATTTATGAATTGCTTCGTGATGACCCCACACCTCTACATCAGGTACTAATCGGAGCATTTCTGGAAAACCAGCTGTGTGGTCCCGATGGGAGTGTGTGTATAGTAGGTGAGTGGGGTGCAATCCTTCTGTAGCGAGGGCTTTAACCCAACGTTCTGAATCAAATGGGTCGACAATTGCTACAGTGCCTGATTCACGGTCAATCCAAGCGGTGTTCATATTCATCATCGAACCCATTTGAGTGACCCAGACTTCGATTCCGTCTTCGCCGACTTGAACATCGAACTCGCCATTGCCAAGCATATTTGTCCCGACTCATCTATTCATCAAAGTGCTATGCATTCAACAATCAGATTGTGGGATTAAAGCAACTTCAACAGGGCAGCGTTCAAATTGGAAAGGCTTGACGGAGCAATGTGGCACGAATGCCCTCTTCTCATACCCCAGCGGGGGGCCTCTCACATGGCCTACTGCTTAGTTTGGGAGCCTGATGGCTTCCTTTTTGATTGGGATGTGAAATAATGGCATACGATTCTGCTGAAATTGAAGAGCGCTGGCAGGCACGCTGGCGTGAGGCCCGAGTCTTCGATGCTGAAGTCGATTCGAGCAAGCCGAAGTTCTACTGCCTAGAGATGTTTCCATATCCTTCGGGAAACATGCACATGGGGCATGTACGCAATTATTCAATTGGAGATGCGATGGCAAGATTCCAGCGATTAATGGGCAATAATGTCCTCTATCCGATGGGTTACGATTCATTTGGTATGCCCGCTGAAAATGCAGCGAAGAAAGAGGGCGGGCATCCTCATTCTGTTACTGAGCGTAATATTGCGATGATTAAGACTGATCAGGAACGCATGGGCTACTCATATGACTGGCGTAGAATGTTTGCAACATCAAC
>JASMAJ010000032.1 GCA_030754395.1 Candidatus Thalassarchaeaceae archaeon
GTAGACCTGAATTTTATGCTTCAATAGGCGAATCATTTGCCTTAGGCAATTGGGATTCGGAAAAAGTTTCATTCAACTTACCATATATCGATGGGGATAAGGAAACAATACTGACTGATGCACTAAAGTCATGCAATAAATTAGGTTTAGATTTTGATACTGTATTTGCTAATACAAACACCTCGTACAATCCTGATGAGAAGGGGAGGTCGTCAGGAACTAGTGGAGCTGATGTTGAACGAATTCTTGCTTTCCACGCAATTGGTCGAAAAGATCCAGTTGAGTATGTCAAACCCTGGGAAGAAGTGCTTGCTGGCGCATTGAAGGCTCAACTTCGCTATTATGTGATGAAAGAAAATGGCACAGAGCGCCCATTTACTGGAGAATACGACAAACATTTCGAAGAGGGTTTCTACAATTGTGCAGATTGTGGAAAAATACTATTTGAATCCGAATCAAAATTCGACTCTGGATGCGGATGGCCCGCATTTTCAAGTGAAACTGGAGAAGCAAACATTACTCAATTGAAGGATAATTCACACGGGATGACTAGGATAGAAGTCAGATGTAGTGGGTGTAATTCACATTTAGGCCACCTTTTCCATGAGTCGAAAGGGCCAAGATATTGTATTAATTCAATTTGTTTGGATTTCAAGGAGGAATAGGAATGGTTACAGCAATTAGGAGATGGATAGAGACAGACACAGGGCATAGAGTCCCTAATCATAAGAGTAAGTGCAGAAATATGCATGGGCATAGGTATCGTTGGGAAGCCGAACTTGTCGGAGAAGTTGTCAATGAATCGGGTGTTTCAGAAGAAGGCATGCTGATGGATTTTGCAGATGTATCAATGATACTTACTGAGCACATCCATGATTTGGTCGATCACGCATTCATTGTGTACGAAAATGATACCAAAGCTATTGAGGCGCTATCAGTTATGGGGGAAGAACACAAGACATTGATTGTTTCATTCATTCCAACAGCTGAGAACCTTGCTAAGTGGGCATTTGAGCAAGTAGAGACACGCATTACATCAGCATATGGAAACGCCCTCAAACTGCATGCATTTCACGTTAGAGAGACGCCTAAGTCTTGGGCATCATGGCAACCTTGAATCAGAGGGGAGCCTAGGTCATTATATGTTCAGTCTTCTTGTTTATTGAACAGTTTTTGATAGAGTGTTACCGCCCCAAACCAAATCAACAGGAGAAAGAAACCACTCGCCAGTTCACCCAAGCCGTCAAGCCCCTTTTGCAAGTATGCGAAAAGTAGAATTGACACGAAAATTGTCACTAAGATTGCTACAAAAAGGAAACCATAGAGTTGGTCCATTCCCTTTCCTTGATTCTCTTCCATGTTCGTCACTAAGGAAGTCCCTCTATGATGTATTCGTCACCAGAGTACCCTTTGCTTCTTTTAGGCCGCAGCCTCTATTCTCGAAATTTCTCTTGATGAAACAAGAGCATTCATTCCATTGTCTGAGAGTCTCCACTTTGGACGACGAGCTTCGGATGCGGCTTCGACATATTCGCCATTACGTAATTCCATTAGGTGATGGCTGAGAAGTTGACGCGAAATTTCTAATTTTTTCTGGAGTTCGCCCCCCGACATACCAAAAGATCCCGAATCGGAAAGAACCTCCAGAATAGCTAATCTTGTACCAATAATTGGATTTTTTATTCGACTAACTTCTTCTTGAGTAAGACTAGAAACAGCATAACGACGTAATTTACCATCTCGCCAAGAAATCACCTGACCTGCCGATTCTAGTGTATGAAGATGATATGCAGTGACACCATTTGCGAGTCCTAATCCATCTCGCAGGGCAGAAAAATGGATCCCAGGGTTTGCTTCGAGATAACCTAGAAGCCTACCTCTAGTCAGTAGATCATCCCGATTTCTCTTCATCCTTGCTAGAAGAGGTGAAACTAATGCGACAAGAACTGAAACTCGCATTACTTCGAAGAAGATTGAACCTACAGCAAGAGAACCTAGAGCTCCAGCACCCCCTGCAATTAGTCTACTTGGAGTGTTAGATTGTGAATCGTCTTCTTTTTCCTCTCTTTTCAATACAGGTTGAGTATCTTCGGAATCTTCTTCTGCTAAAGCCATGTCTAGTGAAGAATTGCCTTCATTAATTTCATTGGCGATTTCATCATTTGGAAAATTAATCATCCAACTTCCGGCTAGAATTGCGGTAATAGCCAAGACCGTTACAAAACGAACGGTTCGAACGCCCTGCATAATATGCGCATAGCACCTTTACCTATGACTACCGTGGTGAGATGATTTGACAATTTAGAGCGCGATTCAATAAGGGGTAGCGTATCAGAGTAGTTGTTACGATGAGCGAAGAGGGTAACGTGCTCGGTTCAGATTCCGAAGACTTAGCGCAAGCGATGCTTACAGCCGCACGTTCGGTTGTACGCACTTGTATGCAAGTTCGCTCAGTAGAATCCGTTCTCGTAATTACTGATCCTAAATTCGCTGATGTCGGTCGCGCTCTATATGAAGCAACAGCTGAAGTTACTGAGCGTATCCTACTGATGATGATGCCAGCCAGTCTACGCGAAGGAAGTGAGCCTCCGAATCAGGTAGCAGATTTAATGCGAAGACAGGATGTGATTCTTATTGCCACACAATTCTCTTTGACGCACACGAGGGCTCGTGCGAATGCCTCAAGAGAGGGCGCACGAATTGCTTCAATGCCAGGAATTGATGCTCTAACCTTTGCTAATGGTGGGATGACTGCTGATTATAATGCACTGCAGAAAGAAATTTCAGGAACCAACAAATTATTGCGCCGGCGGAGAGAAGTAGTAATCACCAGTGAAGCTGGAACTAATCTGACTTTCACAACTGGTGGACGTTGGATTCTAGAGGATAATGGAATTTGTAATCGACCCGGTGTAATAACAAATCTTCCTGCGGGGAAAATTTTCGTTCTCCCAAAAGAGGGGTCTGCTCATGGGAGAATTGTCATAGATGGATCTTGGCAGGGAGAATTAGTTGACGAACCAATTTCTATCCTAATTGAAAAAGGACAAATCGTTGATATTGTTGGCGGAGAAATTGCTAATCAGATAAAAAGTAAAATCGAAGCAACAAAAACAGGATTAAGGCAATCAAAAGCAGCCTTAGTTGGAACCTTTGCCGAGTTCGGTTTTGGGATGAATCCAAGAGCGAAACTATCTGGGAATTTTCTAGAGGATTTAGTCTATAGAGGTGGAGCATATTTTGGTTTTGGAAATAACTTGGCACTTGGAGGGACTGCCTCAGTCCCCCTAAACCTTCGAGGAGTTGCCAGAAAACTTTCAGTTCAACTAGAGGATGTTGATCTCCTAGTTGAAGGTAAGGTAACTCTGAAGGTGAAATGATGCATGCTATTCTTTGGTGTAATGGGGATGTTACAGACCCCTCAATAATCACGCCACTATTGGAAGGAAATGTCATCTTTGGCATTGATGGAGGTGCTGAAAAGGCAGAAGCGGCTGGATTCAAGGTCACAGAAGTATTAGGTGATTTAGATTCGGTAAAACAAGAAGATTGGAGGGGTAGGTCGACTATTCTACCTGATGATTCAGCTAGTGATTTAGTGAAATCACTATGCCATCTGAAAACAAAGGGCTATGATGAGATTGATATTGTTGGAATTGATGGGGGTTGCCCTGACCATATTCTGGGCATTTGGGCAGCTCTAACCGAGGCTCCTGATGGCATGTTCATCAGAATGCACCATGAACACGGTATGACAATCAGATTACACCCTAATGATGAAGAATTTCAATTAATAATGCCTGAAGGAATTGAATTCTCAGTATTTGCTTTGGAGAAATGCAATGCTGTTTCAATTAAGGGAGCCAAGTGGGAATTAGATGGAGTATCACTGTCTTTCTCAACCAGAGGATTGCATAACCAATCTGTTGGTGAAATAATTAGCATATCAACAGATGGTATTCTAGCCATCATTCTTCATGAATAAATCAATCATTAGTTGATTTGTTTGGATTCAAAGACAATAGCATTGCAATAGGCCGTGTGCGAGGATCACTCTCTAATGTTAACTTCATTATTACAGCCAATGGAACGCCGAGGATCATTCCCATAATGCCCCATGCCCAGCCCCAGAATGCCACCAATATTAACAGAACAATAGGAGACATATCCAACCTCTGTCCGGCAAGTTGGGGCTCGATAAATTGACCCCAAGCCAATTGGTTACCAAACAAGACTGCGAGAATAAAGAATGCAGTAGTTGGTTCGTGGAGAATGAATGATATTATCACCGGAGGGATGAATGAAAGAGGCGCTCCGACGTAAGGCACGAAGTCGAGAAGGAATGTGATTGAGGCCCACATAAACCAACCAGGGATGTCTTGCCAAGCAAGCAAGGCTGCTACTATGATAGCCTGGCCGAAAGCCACTGTAGCTTTTGTTATTACATAGGTGTTAATTCCCTCGCCAGCATTTTCTGTAATCTGCGAAAACCTTTCAATTTCTTCAGGATAAGCGGCTTTCAATCTAGCAGGTAAAGTCTCAGCCTCGACAATGATGAAAATAAGGAAAATGAATGTTGTAATCGCGCTACCTGTGAATCCAGCAATGTCGCCAACGAAGCCAGTGGCAATTTCATTAATTCGCTGGACTGAAATCAAATCAGTGAGCGCACTAGTATCAAAACTATAGCCGTAAATACTCAAGTCAGAAAACCAAGTCACCTTCTCGGCGAATTTTGAAGAAAGAGAATCTGCTTCATTACTAAAATCAGTCAGGGAATCATACAGAATATTTCCCCCCATTAGGATAACTGCAACAACACCGAAAACAAGTATCCCGTAAGCAAACAATGGGTGCCCAAACCTCTCCTCAAGCCACTGTGCGGGCGGGCGGATTAAGAAAAACAGTAGAATTGCTACAACAAGGGGTTGAATGATTACTTTGAGGTGAATAATTGCTAGAATAAGGATGAAAAGGAGTACTGCAATATTAGTTAATGTACTGAGTTCAACGCCTCGAAATCCTTTGCTTGAAGCCATGGTGCTCAGACTCCGGACGGGGAGGCGAGTCATCAACTTCTCGCAAGCATCAATCTCTAACTAATGAATGATAAATAGAAGAGAAAACTTCAGCATTCCCGCTGAAAGTGAAATTATCAATAACTCTTTTTCGCCCCTGAATGCCGCGATTTATTAATCCGTTTTTATCCGCTAGAATAGCCAATATTGCACTCGACATTGAATCAATATCACCCATAGTGAATAGAACTCCAACTGAATCATCGACCATTTCTGGCAGAGGGCCATGATCCACAGTAGCAACAGCAGTACCTGAAGCCATAGCCTCCAGTGGAATAAGTCCCTGTCCTTCATAGTAAGAGGGGAAGACAACCAAATCTGCTCTACGGAACTCTTCAGCTAATTTTTCAAAGGACATTCCTGAATCGATTCGAACGGAATCTGAAATACCAAGATTTTTTGCCTGTTTTTCGAGTTTTTTCTTGAGAGTCCCCCGTCCAACAATAAGTAGTTCTGTATTATTACGGCGAGATTTTACCTCAGCAAATGCACGAAGAAGTGAACCATATCCCTTTCGTGCAGCTAATCGACCAACAGCAAGAATTGTTTGAGTATCTTTTCCATTAGGTGCGTCGGCAGGATGGAACATTTCGGTATCTACCCCCCAATGAATCACTCTACAATCCCACTCAGAGGGAGGATTGTATCGTTCTAGGAAATCTGACTTTGTTGCATGGGAATTAGCGACACAAATATCTGAACCTAACAGTGCAGCCTGTTCATACTTAGCATAATGACTAGCACTGAGAAGGATTGCCAAATCATTAGGATTTGCCCAAACTGCTGATTCTTTGTGTTTTGCAGCAGTACGAAGGCCATCTCTCTCGCCAAGCCAAGTCCCGTGCAGGGAAGATACGATTGGGGCTATATTCCTGCGGCATTCATCGAATTGCTTCATATTCCAAGAAATCATTGGACAATGCAGATGCACAACATCAACTGGGTCTACAGAATGTAATTGTTTGAGATCATTCATTGCATGTTTTCCGTAAGATTTGGTAAAAGCCATGGGAGCATAGAGCCAAGATACCTCTCTAATTGTCACTCCTTGTTGTTCTGAGATTGCCCCGCCACCATTTCTAGTGATGACAGTGACCCTGTGCCCTAATTCAACTAATGATGCTGAAAGATGGAACACAGTAGAACCCATTCCACCCCACCGAGGAGGGTATTCGGCGGACAACATTGCGATGTGCAAACCCATCTCACTCAACCCTCGCTAACCGGATGCTCATTTCAATCGAATGGGTTAATGTCGCTGAATACAAACATTATCACAAGTCCACCGATTAGTATTATTCATAGCGGGAAGGCAGGTCGCTTCAATCGATTCAGATGTCCGATACCCTTCCTGTGCATGTGACCGTAGTAATTCCAACTCGCAATGAAGAGGCCGCTATCGTCGACACCATTCGTTCCGTTCCTAATGACGGATGGTGTGAAAAATTGGATTTTCTAATTGTTGATGGGAATTCGACTGATAGAACTTGTGAATTAGCAGAACAGGAAGGAGCTACTGTTTACCGAGAACCTCGCAAAGGATATGGGCGAGCCTACAAAACTGGTTTTGTACTTGCTCCGGGTGAAATAATTATCACAATGGATGCAGATTGCACCTATCCTGGGGAAGAAGTCCCCAATTTGGTTAAGAAATTACTAGATGAAGATTTACAGTGGATTACTTGTGATCGATTAAGGAGGGCCGAAGAAGGAGCAATGCCAGGAATTCATGGATTTGGAAACTGGGTTCTTTCAACTACAGCTACCATCTTGTATTGGTATGGGATTCATGATTCTCAAAGTGGAATGTGGGTATTTAGGAAATCCATTTTCGAGGATGAAAGGGTGCGTCCGAAACACGATGGGATGCCACTATCTCAGGAATTCAAAATAAGAGCACGGCGATATCTGGGCAAGAAGAAGACTACAGAAGTTTCTGTACCTTATCGACCTCGTGTGGGTGAGGCTGAGATTAATACATGGGGAGATGGGTTGCTAAACCTAAGATTCCTCTTTACTCATAGATTGGGCCTAACTCGTCAAGTGACACCTTGGGGTCCTGAATAACCAATAAAACATAGTTATTGATTCTCTGCGTCGCTACCAGTTAATGGAGCAATGATTTCGGAGGGAGGGATTCGATGTGCTCCGAATGAATTAATGGACTCATCACTAGGATATCCTAATGAAATTCCACAAAGTAATGAATATTGATTACTAATTTCAAATTCTTCACGTACCGCGTCTTCCCATATCGCGACAGCACCTTGAGGACATGTTCCAAGCCCCTTAGAGTGGGCCGACAAAATGAGGTTCTGCATGAAAAGTCCAGCATCAGAAGCAGCAAACTTGCCTAATGTTTTGTGGGTAAACACAAATAACTCGACAGGGGCTCCAAAAAATTCGTAATTTCTTGCCCAAAATGCATCGCGTCCAGTTTTGTCATCTCTACTTACTCCAAGAGAAGACATAAGATCCTCGCCAAGTCTCTGCGACCGAGGGATAAGGTCGGAATGGTACGGTTTTACTACAAGCCAGTTACTGGTTGGATGGCCGTAACGATGAAAAAATGCTTTGATCTTACCACGGATTCCTGCACCTTGAAAATCCTTCACAGCGTCCCATCTTCTTAGAAACTCCTCAGAGAGTCGACCTCTCACATCTCCTGTTGCCACTGCTACTAGAAACGGCCTAGTATTGCTCCAACTAGGTGCAGTAAGGCCGTCGGCGATTATTTCATGGATAATTTCCTCGGATACAGGAGTTGGTAAGAAATCGCGAGTTGAACGACGAGATGCTAAAAATGCACTAAAATCATCAGAATCTGGATGAACAACCATTGTATCATGTTTAGGAATTCAGTTGAGTTCTTGAAGCGTTCTCCTTGTTATTCAGGAATGAAAGAGTCCACCAAATCATTTATCTCTCAAACATAAGTGAGAAGTCTATGGCGAATATTATGGAAAACACTACATTCTTGTTCTTCGTAGCTATTATGCAGCCATTACTTTTTTTCATTTCATTGGAGTATTTTGGTCTAAATGGAACTGCATTCATCACTGCAATTCTGATTATAATTCTGATTTTGTACTTCATCTGGATGTGGTATTCTGGCAAGATTCCCTTTGCAAGTGACGAAGAAGAGTGAATGATTTCAAGATCCCTTGCTCTCTATGATTCAGGATTTTCTTCCTCAAAGGCATCAGCAGCTGCAGTAATGACCCCGAGG
>JASMAJ010000033.1:0-271 GCA_030754395.1 Candidatus Thalassarchaeaceae archaeon
CAGAAAGTCCTGTTAGTGGAGCTGCAACCATTAGTGGAGAACGAAAAGCTAGAGCTAAGACTACAACCACAACACAAATTGAAATTAGTAGAAGCCAAACCAAATTGTCCAAGGTCGACTCATTAATTTCGTTACTAACTAAATCATCTGAAACAATTCCGTAGTTTAATGCTGATTCGGAAGACCCTCCTCTCTTGTCAATTACAGACTTGACAAACAATGATTTCTGAAGTCTTTCATCCGCCGAGAGATCTCCATTTATTTCTATAAT
>JASMAJ010000033.1:281-8051 GCA_030754395.1 Candidatus Thalassarchaeaceae archaeon
CACCTACCTTGTCGTTTTCGAGCCATTCACAAACAGGGTCATAATCGAAGTCTTTGTGAAGCATTACTGATTTTGCAAAAGAGGCAGTAGCAATTACCCGATCATCTCCAATTGCGTCTGTACATTCTTCATCAGTTACAATAGCGTTTAGCATTTCTTCCCAGTTATTGAAAGCAGAAATATTACGCCCTTGTGAGTCTCTTTCCTCTAAGGCAACATTCAATATTTGAGCCACATTAATGTGAGATGTTACAAAATCTCCATTACTATTTGATAGAGAATTGACGGCATCAAGGTCACTCGCAAGTTGCTGAAGCGCCCCCATTTCCAATACATTTGCTCCTTCCTGAACTGGTTCAACATGGACATAAATACGATGAGGAGAGGATGGCATAATCTCTTCCAATCTCTGTTCGGCTTCGTTTGCTTCAGTCGTTGGTGAAAATGAGGATAGGTCAGTTTGGAATTCGGGTAATGGGCTCAGAGCAAGGCCCGTTCCAATTGTCAACAGAAGACTTGCAATAATTATCCCTAAGGATGCCTTTTCAAAGGCTTCAGCGACACGAGCCTCTGACATGGCTAAGCCTAGCATCGTATGCCGTAACGTCACTCGATACTTAATCAAAACAGTGAGTTGGACCCTTTAGGGGTCCAGCAATTCGATGAAAGCCCTCAAAAGGGAGAGTCTGGTGGCGCGGCCGTCATGCCAATCAAATTGCTAAAGAACGAAGGGTCTGAACTCCGATTGCGATTGATAGGTGAGGACCATACAACTCTCCAATTATTCCGCTCTCGCCTGAATGCAAACGACAAGGTCGAGTATGCAAATTACTTCACAGGACATCCTGATTTGGATGAACCAGAACTTTTTGTTCGGGTCAAGAAGGGTGCGAAGGCGGACAAGATTGTGCAGGATCTCTGTGCTGAAATTGCTAAGGAGTTTTCCGGCCTCGCAAATTGAGGGCGGTGAATCTTTGTCGCAAGCAGAAATCGAAGAAAACCTTGGACTTTCCGGATGGGCTCATGATGCCACCGGGATTGGTGGGCTACTGAAAGTTAGAATTGAGGACTTTCGTGTCGAAGAAGTTGCTAGAATACCTGCTCTCGACTCTAAGGGTAGATTTACTGTTGTCCGAGCGACCTTGACAAATTGGGAGACAAATAGATTCCTTCGTAGGCTTGCTGGTGCGTGTGGAATCAATAGAAATCGAATCTTTTGCTCAGGGCTAAAGGATAAAAGAGCTGTAACTACGCAAATTCTAGTAATCGATGCACCTCAAAGAAAAGTTGAATCAGTGAATATACCTGATTCCGAATTGGAAATTCTCGGTCGAACTCATCAAAAAGTCGGAATGAGCGATCATGATGGAAATAGATTCACAATTACTGTTCGTGGTTGTTGTGATGAAAATGGTAAACCTCTCGAAGCCAAGGATGCCATGCAACGAGTTCTCGAAATTAGGGATGGGTTGGCATCACGTCTTGGTGCGGATGCGTTCCCAAATTGGATTGGTCCTCAAAGATTCGGCTCGACAAGGCCAGTAACTCCCGAAGTAGGGCGTGCTGTGGTCGATGGTGATTTTGAAAAAGCAGTGGATTTGTATCTAGGGATGCCCGGATTAAAGATGAAAGATGATGTTAGTAATTTTCGAAAATTATGGCGTGAATCAAAGGATCCTAAGGCTTGTCTTGAGATTATCCCAAAACATCTAGGTTACGAAAGAAATATTCTCGAGACTCTATTAGATAAACCAGATAATTGGGTTAAGGCCTTCCGCGCCCTCCCCCCTTCTCTTCAACTTTTGATGGTCCATTCTCTGCAATCTCTAGCCTTCAATCATTCATTAGCATTTAGAATAGATTCAGGTCTTAATTTACTAGAACCAGAAATCGGCGATTTGGTAGCCCCAGTTCAAGCAAGTGGTCGGATTGACGTTTCTAAGATGGCTCTTGTTAGTCAGACAAATCTTGAGCGCTGTAGAAGGAACTGCCGTTTGGGGCGATTGGCTGTTACAGGTCCATTACCTGGGAAAGAATCCGCAATAGCCCAAGGTGAGCCTGGAATCCATGAATTAGCGGCACTTGAAAGAACGAATCTTGCCAATGTTGACTGGAAAGTAAAGAAGATTCCCAATCTCACTACTTCTGGAACTCGTCGGCCTCTGACTGTGACATTTAGTACATTCTCAGTTGAAGAAGCTCCTTCTATGCTTGATGAACAAACATCTGAGCGTTGGGAATTAGGCCCTATTGGGGGTGATTTATGGCATCCCGAGGGTGCCGATTTGAGGTTGAGATTCACACTCCCTCCTGGGACTTATGCGACTGTTCTGATGCGCGAATTCATGCGTTCTCCTTTAGATCATTACTAAATGAGCAAAAGAGTTTGAGATGAATGACTGTGGAAAATCACAGACGGCCCATTTCTAGAGCTTCAATCTGGCCGACATTATCATCGATTTTTCGAACACTATCTTCAAAGCCATCAACAATCCCTTCTCCTTCTCCAAGGACGGCTTGAACTTCAATAAACATCATGCCAAATGCTAGAGGTTTTATTTCACAGGCTTGAACTTCTTCCATCGAAGAAATTACTGATGCTATACCCTCATAATCAGGACGACCCTCTTCAGGCTGGTCAATAGTTACCTTATATTTTACAACAACATGTCCCATATAGAACAACTCCTAAGGAATCAGGGTCCCTCGAATCCGCATCCAGGGCAGATATACTTGACTGCCTGAACTCTACAACGCTCACTACGTCCAATGGATTCTCCACAATCTGGGCATGGGAAAGCAGTACTTTTTGCCTCTACAAGAGGTAGTCCTGACGAGGTACACATATCTGCTCTTGCTGCCATAATTTGACCCTCAGCGAGGCGGGCGACCGCCCTCCCCCTTTTAGCGTTGACCGAGAAGACTAGGCTCTCTACACAATGGATTTATCATTCATTCGTCTTCAAAATTACAAACAGGGCACCATCTCTGAATGTTCAGATTACTTAGAATTACTTGAGTTTTCTTTACCTGCCAATTTTCAAACTATTAGTCATTGATTATTGATAATCGCCCATTTCTTCCTGTGGATACAACCCGTTCTCCAAGACGTCGCTTGCACCAACCATTCTCTATTCGAACTATATCTCCAGTCGCGACCTTATCTATTTGCTCATTCCATAACACTAGACCTACCACTCCAGTTTCATCCCTGCCGCACGCTGCTGCTACACGTCCAGTCCATTTCCTACTGGAAATAATTCGGGGCGGATATCTCCTCAAGACAAGAATTTCAAGTTCTGGGACATATTGTTCGTCTTTTAAGTGATGAACTTTAGTAGTTCGTTTCCTGTTTTTTATTTTGTCTGCTTCTCTAGAATCTTTCAATATTCTCTTCTCATTTTCACTCAGTTTAGTCATAGGAATCGTTCTGACTTGAGATTCCATTAATCAAGAATATAGGAGAGTCCTACCTGAAAATGAACACACTACGCAGTATTGAAAGTGAAACTGAAACTCATCACTCATCATTGCGGTTAAGACGCCTGAATCCTTTGTTGATTTCGATTTCTTCATCCTCAGTAGAAGTCTCATCTACATTTATTCCAACTTCAGTCAGGTGGCTAAGTACTTGTTCAAAAGCAGTGAGTCCGCGTGCTGGTCTTCGTGGTACAGGAAGCCTATTGCGGCAAATTAGATAAGTCTCAGATGATGAATTTCTACTGGCCATAGGGGCGAATCTCTGTACATTACTGAATCTATCCTTTGCTGCCTTAATCAGCCCTTCAATTCCCACGCCTTGGAAAATTTTGGTAACAAAGGCTCCTCCTGGTGCCAACAAATCCATTGCGACATCAAGAGTCATAGTTGATAGTTCCAAAGAAATCGCTTGATCCGTGTCATATCTTCCAGTGAGTTTGGGTGAAATGTCACTGAGAACAATGTTGAATTGCCCGCCATCTAGAAGTTCTTCGATACGCTCTATAGTTTCTTTATGAATGATATTTCCTTGTAGGACCGTTGCCCCTTCTATTGGCGATGTGGATTTTATGTCCACACCAATTACAAGCCCCTCATCTCCTACTTCTTCAACAGAGACTTGAGTCCACCCGCCGGGGTGACATCCCACATCTAGTATCGCATCTCCGGGTCGAATTATTTCGAATTTCTCCTGAATTTGCTTGAGTTTGTACGCTGAACGAGCTCTATACCCTTTCGATTTGGCCTGTCTACGCCACGGGTCGCGCCGATTCTCCTGATACCAGCGCTTACTCATCGAATCATCGGCGACGACACTCTGTTATGAAGCCGAGGCGCACTTACAGACCTATTTCATCGATAAGTGCACGTGCCGTATGGCGTATTGCGGCCTCAGATTGCATTTCTGGAACAAATCCGGTTGAGAATAGGTATTCTACATCTAGACTAGTTTTGGGAACATCTCCTGCCCAACCGCGATCTCCTCCGGTGTATTCTATTGAAACTCCTTCGAGACCGGACTCTTCAACAACAATCTCAGCGATTCTGCGTACAGAGCAGGTATCCCCTGTACCTAGATTGTAGAGATTGACATCTTCACTAGTGTTTCCGACAAGATGAACCATAGCTCGCACACAATCTTCTGCAGACATGTATGATTTTTCTTGAAGACCATTGCCTAGAACCTCGAGTCGAGTAGGGTCATTCTTTAGTTTGTGAATAAAGTCAAAGATAACTCCGTGAGTGCCTCTGGGGCCAACAATGTTGGCAAAGCGGTGTACCCAGGCCTTTGCTCCAAAAGTTCCACACCAAGCTGTAATCAAAGCCTCTGAAGCGAGTTTTGATGCTCCATAGAGAGAGATTGGTTTTACAGGTCCATATGTTTCAGGAGTAGGCATTATACTCGCCTCTCCATATATTGCGCTAGATGATGAGAAAGATATGCACGACACGCCTTCACACCTCATTGCCTCGAGTACATTGTAAGTTGCAACAGTACCTTGCCTTAGGTCTGTATCAGTAACTTCAGTTCCTAAACGGATGTCTGGATTGGCAGCAAGATGGTGAACTGTATCTATACCCTGCATTGCCTTTTTGACTGATTCGGGGTCCAACAAATCAGCTCTGATAATCTCCACATTTGCAGTGCCATTGTGGTGAGCAAGAAATTCTTCTCTGCCACTTGAGAAATTATCTAACACGCGTACTGATTTCCCTTGTGCTACCAAGGCATCTACTAGATGCGAACCAATGAATCCTGCACCTCCTGTAACTAAATCCATATTTTTCACCCGTAATTTATTTTGGAGATATGTTAGTACCAATTTTTGTTTTCTCTACGTCCTTTGAGGAGCCAAACAGAACCTAGGAATCCTACCAAGGAAAGGTGAGATATTGTACAGAATGGACAGATGTGATGGACTGCAAAGGCCTCAACTCCAACGAGGTAGAGTAGGAATGGGATTCCTGCCAAACCCGCGTACCAAGCGTAGTTGGTATATGATTCAGCCCACTTGGCATGAACGTCCATTCTAATGCTCAAAACTAAGAATAATAGTGCAGTGAAAGCGAGGGCTCCTACAACACCCCACGGTACTCCGAATAGATTGTTGTACCTAGGATCTCCAATAACGGAGCCACACTGAACAATACCTTCAGAAGCGCAGAATTCTGTTGCATCACCCATCACGAGTTGATTATGAATAATCCATGTCCAGACTGCTGATGCTAGACCTACTGTGGCAAATAATAGGGAACCGTTCAGAGCGGCAACTGTACCCTCAACACCGGCCTTGGAGCGACTTGTAGATAGAACATATGTTGATGCGAGTAATCCTGCGATGAACAGAAGTAATTTTGGGTCTGCTAATGCACTTGCCATCATCTCACCCCACTAACCTTGCCAAAGCCTGTTCAACATCCTCATTAGGATGGTTGTCAGACTGGGCCTGATTCCAAATTACTTCTCCATTGGAATCAAGAATTATACTGAAGGGTGTGCCTGGAACATCCCAATTCTTAGCTATTGAAAGATCAATATCATCTACGTATGTCCAAGAATGCGCACTGCCAGGGCGATTGACACAATTCTGACTCCCTGAGTAGCATCCCTCATAATTTGTCTTATCACGAAATGCTTCAATTTCTTCCCTACTACTGTCGTGCCCAGTTATAGATAATTGAACTGCAATGGTGATGAACTGTACATCATTATTGTAAGTTGAATGTAGATTTGACAAAGTAGCTCCTTCATCCCAACAGTGTGGACAATCTGTATCCAAAAATGAGATTAGAATCATTCTATCGTCATATGCCTCTGTTAATCGAAAACTTTCCCATTCAGCACCTGAATAGGCATTCTCAATGAAATCCGGAGCAATCTCCCCTTCTAGAGGTCCGACTTTTACTGGAGGGCTAACAATAATTGCAGCTAAGCCCACTATTGTTACAACGCCTAATGTGGCTAGTAAAGCAATAACTCGAACATCCTCATCTTTACCTTTCGGCTCACTCATCCTACGTCTCCGAGACATGTTAACAGGTGCTTCGAATCTCTCATTCACTTTCAGCCGTTCGGCTAACGGTTCCCGCGCTGCCGAAGGCTCAGGTGCACGCGATGCTTCATTTTCACCTTTACATTAGGTCTGTGTATATTGGTTGATATGCGGGGCCTCGATTCGTCGCTGACTTGGAGGTAACAAACATGCCAAAAACATCAACCAAACAAGAAAAGCCCGAGAATGAACAGAACACCACCCTCGTGGGGTGGGTTCGACAGAGTCGCGCTGGTGGAGCACTGAAAATCAGTGTCCATTCGGAAGCGATTAGCAACTGTCACACATACACTACTGTGGATGGCACATCTTACATCCCACTAGTGATCAGTATGTCCGCCCTTCGCCGTGTTATTGACGGCGAGCAGAGTGTGACAACTGTCAGCCAGTTCCGTGAAAACTGAACTTAATACTGCTCCTAGCCGAGTGTCAATGCGATTCATTCATTTGACCTCGGCTGGGGCACACACCTTGTGTTAGAGGGCGAACGCGACGATGAGGAGGTCTTCTGGGAGAGATTCTTTGAACGATTACAGCCGATTCGAGAGGCAGGTCAAAAAATCCTGACAGCCATCGATTATTCACCTGTTGGCTATGCCTTTGATTACTTTGACAAAGTTCTGACAACTGGTGCTAAGAAAGGACATGCAATAGGTCAGAGGTTGGCTGAATTCTGGTATTCGGCAATTCTCAGGAGCCCCGGCCTCATTGTTGTACTAATGTTACTTGGGACATTCTTGATAGGGCAATATTCTGTTGAATTCGAACATCAAATTGATGGAGATGTCGAGGTTTATTTGCCCGATGACGCCGAATCTACAGAATTACTGAAACAAGTTAGATCTCAATGGTCAACAGACATCATGATTCTATATTTTCAGACCAATAATGCAATTGATAAACAATGTGAAGCAGGGCAAGTCCCACCTAATTGTCGCGGAAATGAAAACATCACTGATGTGAATATATTACAACAAATGTCATGGTTAGAAGGCGATGATAACAATGATTGTAAGGGTGGTTGGGATTGTGGCCTTGATGAAAATAAGGATGATCGAGGCGCGTTGGATGGAGTAGTTTGGATTCTTTCTCCAGCTCAGATAATTAAGGAATCTAATTCATCCAGTTATCGATTTACTTGCGCTCTTGAGAAATATGGCCTTCCAACCGGTCAAAATGATAATTGTGTTGCTTCTCAATTGAATCCCTTTGAGGGGTACTCTATTCCTGATGACCA
>JASMAJ010000034.1 GCA_030754395.1 Candidatus Thalassarchaeaceae archaeon
GTCGTCGTTGTCGTCGTCGTCGTCGCCACAATCATCATAATCAACAACAGCGGTAGCATCATCATCCCAATCAGTATCATAATCATAACAATCAGTCCCAGCACCATCATCATCATCATCATCATCATTATCACCATTGTCACCATCAGCATCATCGACATCATCATCGTCTCCATCATCCTCCCTAGGGCCAGAATTTGAGTACGAAGCAATAGAATCATCACCTCTGTCTATTGTATCTTTGTCTTCTATTGAGCCAACTGTAATGGCTGAATCTGCTGCACCAACAGAGGTCACTCTTCTATATCCATCATTTCCAATCGCTGCAACGGGCACTATTCCTGCATCGGCAGCAGCGTCAACTGCTCTTGCCTCTGCATTGCTTCCGTTATCTCCGGGGTCATCGCCACCGGAAGAGACACTACCAAATGACATTGACATAACATCAATTCCAATACTTGAGTCATTATTCCCCCAGTCCGTATCAACATTTTGCGCAACCCAATTTATTCCTTTTAGAGTGTAAGCAGAATTTGTACCACCAACGTCAGTCATAACTTTGACATCTACTAAGTAAGAACCTGGAGCATATCCTTGGTTTTCTCGACGTGAATCGCCCGTTCCAAGAGCTATTCCTGCAACATGAGTCCCGTGTCCATCTCCATCGTCTGGGTCAAAATCACCATCTGAACAATCATTTTGACTGAAAGAGGTAGCATCACATCCTGCTATCCATTTTGGATCGGATAAATCATTTGGTTCGTTAGTATTGTCATTATTCTCATCTGAGAAATCATCCAAAGAGAAGTGTTCATTATCCACTCCAGTATCTAAGATTGCAATTACAATTCCAGATCCATCGTAACCAAAGTCTTGTAGTGTGTCTGAATAAACATCAGATGACCTAACTTTAGATCCTCTTGGGGCAGTATCCAGATAAGGAACAAGAACATTCTGTTCTTCAACCATCACCACTCCATTGAGTTGCCAGATGTCAATTAGGGAACTAACGGGGACGTGATCTAAAACTACACTATCTAAGACATCCATTTGGAAAAACCATGATCCTTCTTTTTCCCAGCCGTGATTTTCTAATATTCCCAGTAATTCAGAGATGTCGCTAGGCCCTGGATGCCAAGCATAGTCTACAACTATGGCTACAGTTCCTTTTCCATCATCTCCAATAATCGATGTTGAGGAGATTGACTCTCTTTCTCCTGCAATTATCCTCTGAAGTCGATCATCCATACCATCCGAATCGAGGTCATACCAATAACCGAACCACCACTCTGGTTCTTCAACAGGAAATCCTGCATCAAATGGAGGCATTCGAACAGAACGGTCAGCCAATTCACACTCAATCTGACCACACATCAATGCCGGAGGCCACGATAAATCTCTTTCTGAAATCTCATCATTCACCTCTAAATCAGAATTTTCTGAAGTGGGTAGAGCCGAGGATGCAATGCTAAAATCGAGTATGATGAGCATCGCTGCTATGAGCAGCGGATGTAGATTCAGTCGACTTCCAGTCATGGCTCTGCAAGCAGAGCCTGCAATGTTCGGGGTATAAGCCGAACCCGTCTTGGTGCCCAGAAAGTGTCATCATGGCCATCTCAGGTGTTTGTTCGAATGTGCACAATAAAGTGTGCAAACTTCGCCATTCAATTGTGGAAATACCTCTCCATCACAAACTGGACAAATGACTTGTTCTGCTAATTCTTCCAACCATGCTCGGCGTGTTTCTAATTCATCACCTTCTTCACGGAGCTTACGCATTATTCTAGCCCCCTCTCCTTCGAGTTCCTTCCCTGCTTTAGTCCAAGGGTCTGAATCGAGGCTCCCCATATTCGCCGTTGCAGTATCACGAGCGGCTTTAGATGCACTAGAACCAGCAATCGAAATATCAGCAGCGTCATCCAAAGGAGACGGTGCACCTTTAGCAATCAGTCGAGCCAGTGCCCAAGCCAGCATGAAGCCTCCTAAATGCGCCATGTGAGCTACATTAGAGAACCCCTCTCCTTGTTCGATTTGATACATATTGTATACTTCTAATCCAAGTCTAAATGCAGCAATCATCCATACTGGCCAAGCCCGAATAAAGAAGAGTAATGGAAATTCGATTTTATCGTTAGGCCAACATGCCATATATGCACCCAAAATACCGAAAGCAGCACCTGAAGCACCCAATGCTGGAGTGTAAGAATCAGGATGTAATAGAGTCCAAGCAATGTTACCCCCTAGAAGTCCAATAACGTAAATCAAGAACCATCTTTTTGACCCCATTCGTTGTTCCAAAGGAACACCAGCAAGAGCGATCACGAGAATGTTCCCAAGAACGTGAATCCATCCTGCGTGAATCCAAGCTGCAGTTACCATTCGGTGAGCGTGAATGGGATCGTCAACACAAGCGGGAATTAAACTAAGAAATCTAAAATTAAACTCCAAAAATCCCATACCTAGAACCATTTGATAGAATGTCACAAGAAGTAAAGATAGAACTGTTGCTAATGCGACACTAGTCCCTTGTTTGACAGCAACAATATAGGGTGCTAAAGCAACCGCTAGGAAAATGCCAATTGCTAGAAAGTCAGAACCTGAAAGACCCATCCAATCCGGCTCTATTGCGCACCCGGTCATATCGTTCTCCGCTTGTCACACCGGCCTCAAAGAGATAGGCGCTTCTATGGAACCACTCAAACGCACACCACTCGTGGAGGGTAATATGGGCGCGCGAGAATTGCTATCAGTCAATGGACTGGTAGTCAATCGCGGTGCGCGCAAGGTTCTGGATGGAGTAGATTTCTCAATCTGCGAGGGTGAAGTTGTCGCGCTTGTGGGTGAGAATGGCTGTGGTAAGACAACTCTTCTCGAATCAATGGCAGGTTTACATTCACTTTCAAAAGGCGTAGTGACTCGATTTGATGGCGGAAATGAATCCGTAGTGCGTGATTTCGATGGTAATAGAGGAGACATCTTAGGTTTCGGCCTGACATTACAAAGTGATGGCATTTGTGGTGAAGAAACTGTTCGTGAGCGGGTCATTACCGCAATCCGAATTTCCGGCCATAGTCCTGAAGATTCTGTAATTGATGAGATGCTGTCCGATTGGGGCCTAGGACACCGTGCCGGCGACAATGTATCTCAACTCTCTGGGGGTCTTCGTCGACGAGTTGCAGTTTTGTCAGGACTCGCTCCTGCAGTCATGCGAGCAGACCCCACAGTTGTCCTTCTAGATGAGCCCTCAGAGGGTCTCGACAAGGCCTCTAGAGAATTGTTGTCAGGATGGATCCGTTCTATTTCCTCACTAGGCCATTCAATTGTAATTGCAACGCATGATAATGATATGATCTCAGTAGCCGATAGAGTAGTCTCTTTCGAGTCAAATGGCAGCCTCAGCATTTCTCCGGGTCAATCTCTTGGCAATGCCTCAACAATTCCTTCACCAACTACTATGGTGGATGTTTCAAGATTCTCTGAATTCATCAATTGGGCTTGGCGAATGGAAAAGCGAAATCCAATCGATACTATTGGTCGAGCAACACCTGCACTGGTCGCAATGTTACTCGCATTCACCTTTGCGACCGATATTGCTAGAACGACAGAAAATTACGACTTAATCGCCGCATTAGTGCTTGCTCCTGCATTCATCACGGCAGTAACTGCTCCGGCTTTGCTGAAGCGACTATCAGAGGAGAGAGTGGGAGATTGGTGGCGCGCTATGACTGGTTCATGGTCGCGTGCGACATTCTCTGTTGTTGGTGCATCGTTCATCTTGCCGATTCCAATTCTATATCTTTCTTGGTTTGTTATTGCCGGAGATATAAATCCGAGTACTAATGATGAGGTTCTGAAATGGCTTTGGCTTCCTGCCCTTTCAATCATAGATGTCAGCGCAGCGGCTGCAGCTTTGCATCTGATGGTGTCTGACCTGCGCAGAGCGAGTGCCGCCGCAGGTTCACTATTACTACTGGTTCTTGTTTGGCCATTCCTTGAATTGACCAGTGCATTGGCAACAATAATGGAATCTGGGATGAGTTTTGAGTTGGCTATTGGTGAACCCCTTTCTGATATTTTGATTTCAAGTTTTTCTGCAGTTTTAGTTTGGGGTGTTGCTGTAATCATCCCTGATGAGTAAGGGGATGGTTTCTTCACTCAATGGTTTGGGGCGTTACCAATGAGAGGTCAAGAATCACTTGGTGTAATATTGACTCTATTTGGAGTCAGTGTTGCAACTGTGACTGCATTGTACGCTCTATTTGCTGCTCCCGCAGTAAATACTGAGGCATTCACGGCTCCTGAAGCATATCGTATTCTATACTTCCATGTTCCATTCGCATGGTCTTCATTCCTTTCCTTCGCAATGCTATTTATTGGTGCAATTATGTGGTATATCAAGCGTAGTGAGGTGGGTTGGATTTGGTTCCAGACCGCCTCAGATTTAGGTTTGATATTTGGCCTCGGGGTCGTCACATCCGGACCGATTTGGGGTTCTGCAGAATGGGGTACTCCTTGGGATTGGGGCGACCTTCGTCTCAATACATTTGGTCTTCTTACCGCAGTAGCAATGTTCCTAGTTCTATCAAGGCGTTCACAGCCTGACACTCCTGCAACTCGAGATACTCTGTCAGCGATTGGTCTGTTCGGTTTTGCTCTAGTTCCAATAACGGCCCTTGCCACTACTTGGTATCAAGAGAGACACCCTGGTGTTCTAGTCGTTGAGAGTGAAGATTCAGGCCTTGATCCTGAAATCAAAACCTTGCTTTTGCTTTCCTTTTTCATCTTCTGCATAATATTCGCTGGCTTTGTTCGTCTTTCCAATCACCGATATCGACTTGCAGCACAGTTGGAACAACTCAAGTCAGATCTTGATGAGGGGGCGATACAATGACAGGCATCGTTGAGGCATATGCTGCATACACCATTATGCTAGGTCTACTATTGTATCATACCAAGACTCTTTTCAGCGAGATTAAATCTCTAGAATCGAGTCTTGAAGAATTAGATTCCTCAAATTCAAATGAAGATGAGTAAATCATCCAATAAGCGGCATCGGCCCCCCCTTAGGGGCCGAATTTCGCCCCCGACCGGTTCGGGAACCATTCAAACGGGGGACATTAGCCGAATCGCCGAGGGAGTGCCATGGAGAGCGGAGCATTTTGCATTGCATGCGGTTCGCCATCCCCTCTGACTTCGCAGCGATTATGCGAGGGTTGTCTCAGGGAGAGGACTACGTTTTCTCAAGTCCCAGACCGAATTCAACAGTACCGATGTGCCAAATGCTCAATGCATGAGGTAGAGAAGCGCTGGGTGCGAATTGAAGATGAGGAACTGGGAGAGGTACGACTTCGTGAAAATCTCAATGTTGTCGAAGGAGCTACTGGCGTCTCGGTCGATATGGTATATCAGCCAATAGATGACCGCACTGCTCGTTTGCATGTTACTATCGATGGTCGTCTTGAGGGCCTTGAATTTAGTGACAATTATGAGGTCTTATTGCAGACTAGCAATGCGGTTTGTCCATCCTGCACCCGAAAGGCTGGTGCGTACTTTGAGGCAACAATGCAACTTCGTAGTGCAGGTCGTCGCCTTGATGATGATGAACTCAAATCACTAAGAGGAACTCTTGATGAACTTCTTGATGAAGTAGAATCTGACCCTATGTTCTTCGTCACCAAAGAAGGCCCGGTAACTGGAGGTTGGGACCTTCAATTAGGTTCAAAATCCCTAGCGAGAACTTGGGCTAGGAGGCTTGTGAAACGATATGGTGGGACTGTAAAGGAAACTTCCACTCTCGTTGGTATGCGAGAAGGTATGGAAGTAACGCGACTTACCTTGAGTTATAGAAAACCAGCATACGGTTTGGGCGATGTTCTTCGATGGAAGAAAAATAATTGGCTCGTTGACTCTTGGCAGAAAGATGGTCCAACACTTCGAAGATTGGATCGTAATGAGCGAACTGGAGCCACATGGCGAGATATGGAGAAAACTTCCGTTGCTTGCAGTTTAAGCAATCAAAGAGTTGTTGATGTCCTGAATAGAGACTCATCTGGAGCTGAAGTGATGAATCCTGAAGATTTCCGTGTCGTTACTGTTGCTTTACCCTATGATGACGATGGTTCAAGCCCGAGTCTCCGGATTGCTTTCATAGAAGACTCATGGATGGCATTACCAGGGCACGCGAGGGGGAACTGAGAATGTCAGACGTTGATTTTTCAAATCTACTTGCTGAATATGACTCTAGAGATATGGCTGGATTCACCCGGAAATTTGTAGATGATTTAGCCCAAGCATTCTCGACAAAGATAGATGTCGATGCTGACTCAGATTGGAGCGGTGTGCTTTGTCTTGGAATGGGTGGTTCAGGAGCTGGAGGTATGTTCCTTCAGTCTCTTGCAGATCAATCGGGAGGATTACCATTCGTAGTATGGCGTGATTATGGAGTACCATCGTGGTGGGGTCCTGATTGGTTAGTAATTGCAACTTCATATTCTGGAAATACCGAGGAAACTCTCGATGGTGTTAGGATGGTTCTAGAGGAAGGAGGAACTGTTGTAGGAATATGCTCTGGTGGAGAACTTGAGGAGTTGCTCGAAGACAATGACGAGAGTCTGTGTTTAGCCGTTCCATCAGGTCAGATGCCACGCTCCGCTTTCGGACATCTGTTCGGTACTCAATTAGCGGTGTGTTGGGCATTGAATTTACTTGCCAAACCATCTGAAGACGAGTTGACTTCGATGCTTGACAGGCTTCGTTCTGCTTCTCAATTGGCAGATATCGGGGGTGGAGATGGAATGGTTGGAACGATTGCTCAAACCATGCAGGGTAACCAAATTGGAATCATTTCACCCACAATGTTAGGGGCTGCAGGTCGGAGATTTACAGCTCAATTGAATGAGAACGCAGATCGATTTGCAAGACCTGTTGGATTACCTGAAATGAATCACAATGAGATAGTTGCTTGGTCTACTGATGCCTCAGAACAATGCATTCTGTATCTGACATGTGAGGGGATGCACCCTCGCGTGGGCGCGCGTATTGATTGGATGGTTGAGAACATCGAAGCAACTCCTTCTTGGATTATTGATTGTGAAGGAGAGAGCAATTTGGAGAGTTTGCTCTATGCCGCTCATGTCACGGATTGGATTAGTATCGCTCTTGCAGTTCTCAACCAAGTTGACCCATCAAGTATGGCTTCCATAGATGGCTTGAAGGCTCACCTTGTCACAATTCAGTAGATAGGCCCAAGCACAAGCCTTGGGTCCGGATATTTTGCCAAAGCGTCTTCGCGCATATCTGGGGCAACAACTCCCGGTAAATCATGAGTCTCTGGTTCTATGAGGGATAGTTGGAAGTGTAAATGAGGATCCCAGCCTCCATTCTCATGTTTATCTCCCATCCAACAAATTACTTCTCCAGAATTTATTTTCTGTCCAACAAACTTACCTTCGATTGAAGCAGCATTTAGATGTCCATACAATGCCCATACTGGAGTTCCTCCAATATCGTGTTTGGTAATTACCACATATCCATAGTCACCATCAGCAGGGTTGTATCCGAAGTGTGAGATTTCTCCATCATCAAATGCCATACAGGGTGTTCCTACAGGAGCTCCAATATCTATGCCGATGTGGAGGAACCTTCCATCCGAGAAGAGATCCGTTGAGTACATCCCGGGGCGTAGTTCGTCATATCTTCCTATATCATATTCAAACTTAGAAGGCGAGTAATCCCCTGTTGTGAAGTCCCGCACTTCATACTCATCAGGAAGGTGAACGACTGGGTGGTAACTTCCCGTCCGCCAGTCAATCATAGTCTGATGAGGCGAACTCAAGTCATCATCTCTCCTCATCG
>JASMAJ010000035.1 GCA_030754395.1 Candidatus Thalassarchaeaceae archaeon
TCCAGTCAATTGTACATCTGGAAACTGCGGTACCTGCTTAGTACGATTAAAAGAAGGCCAAGTCGACTATCCAAATCCACTTCCTCCGGGTTTAGATGAATTTCTACTTGAAGATGGAGGTGTCCTTTCCTGCTTTATGAAAGCAAAGGGCGCTTGCGATATTGATATTATTCCTCCACTATAGGTGTTCAAATGTTTGAAAATTGGGGTAAAGAAGAACTTGGATTAATAATTTTCAATTCGATTGGAATTATTATTGCTCTATGGTTTCTCACTTCGCGTCTGCGAAATAAATTAGTAGAGGTAGAGGGACGTAGAGAAAATTATGGGCGTTCTAATAATCTAAAGAAGTTAGAAGAGGAATAACCAATCAGAACTTCATTATTCGTTTATTGCAGCAGTCCATCTATCAGCTTGTGGGACTCCGATAACTTCGATATGACATGCTAGGACTCCTCTCTGTTTCTTGATTTCAGATCTCAATTCCATTAAGTCATTGATACAACATGGACAATGTGCTCTAGTAGGTTGGACCCAGAGTTGAACAATACCTGCATCATCAACTTCTACTCCCTTCATTATGGCCTCATCTGTGATTTCCATACCATGTGGATCTTTGCGATGACGTAGAATTCGAGCAAGTTTACGTTGAACTGCTGCCTTGGTACGAGTCATTCATTCCACTCCGTCATCAAATCCCATGAATCACCCATCGTTAGGCACTCCATCCCCTCTGAAGTACGTGTATAGGTGTCTTCTGTGCCTATCGCTCCTTCTTGATAGAGTACTTTCGGTTCAATGGCCATGGTTCCTCCAATTGGTAATTCTCGATCGAATGCCTTTGCAACAACCGGAGTCTCATCCAATTCTAATCCAACAGAGTGACCGAGGAATACAGCCTGTTCAGGAGGCATCCCCATCAGATGTTCTGAGTACCCCATTTCTCCAGCTTTTTTGTGTCCAATTTCCCAAGCCTCTGAGCAGTAATCTCCACGTCCAAGGCTTTCTACAACAGAATCTCTTATTTCAGCCATATCAGAAAGTCTCTGCATCCATTCGTCAGACAGAGAACCCGCACTAAACATTCGTGTGCAATCCGAAACATATCCACGGTGCAGGTGCACTATGTCTACAATTACAGGTTCGCCAGCCTCTACCTTTGCATGACCCGCTCCGAGTGAAGAAATTGGGCTGGCTCCTAATCCACCCAATGCGGAATCAAAGTAGGATGGTATAGCACCTGAACGGCCCGCGGCAATGACAACCCTATCGCAATCCATGGGCCATCTTCGCATTCTAATTCGCCCTCCGAATCCAGCTACTCTGCTGACTTCATCCGCCGCCGCTGCCATCTCTAATTCTGTTTTACCAAGTCCGCCACAATCACGGATCGCGGCAAACATTTCGCGATTAATTGCCCCACTTTCTCGGTGCATTTGCAATTCCCAGTCTGACTTTTTTTCTCTTAATTTGTAGAGAATATGAGTACAGTCTCCACTTTCTCCTAAACTTGATAGTTTTCGGCTCAGGAATTGCCATCTGTCATGAGGAACTTTTCCTGCCAATAGTGCAGGAGCGGTTGTACCACCTTTTCCTCTAATTTCTTCTGCTAATCCACTCATACGAGGCTGTGTTTCTATAGGGTCTGGGACATTGTCTCCACCAGATTCAAATTTTGCTCGAATAATTGACTTACGAACCCAGTGTGTATTTCTAACATCAGAGCCATCAGCTCCAATCAGTAAGATTCCGTTTTGCCGACCACCTGTAAGGTAGTATAATTCTACAGGATCATCGATTAGAACCGATTCTATGCCCGAATCTACTAGAGCTCTCGAGAGTCTTGAACGCCGGTTTTCTAACTCGCTGACAGGAACTCTCCAATCAACTCCATCCGGTCCTGTCAAGCGCCCGGCATCCCATGTCATGTAGAAGCCACTACTCCATTGACACAAAGGCATTGGGGGAGACGGCCGAGGTGTTTTCCATCCATCATTATCAAAAGATGCCGGCTAGTGGGCTAGTTCGTGGACGGCGTATTGTCGCTCGACGACGTTCGCCTTAACGGCAAACATATTTTGTTTAGAGTAGATGTAAATTCTCCATTACATCCAGAGACAAGAGCCTTTCTTGACGATGGTAGATTACGTGCAATAACCGAGACACTGAGAGCCCTTGCAGACTCTAAGGTTGTTCTTATTGGGCATCAGTCCCGGCCCGGGAGAAATGACTTCACTGATTTATCTGGTCATGCCGACAGATTGGCTAGAATCCTAGGCCGGCCAGTTGGATTTGTGCCCGATGTTTGTGGAGATGCTGCAATCGAGGCAATTCGTGAAATGAAAGATGGAGATATTCTTTGTTTAGACAATGTCAGAATGCATCCTGAAGAAATTGCATTGAAGAGAGCGCCGATTGAAGAATTGCGCGTATCTAATATAGTCACTACTCTCGCTCCTGAGTTCGATGCATACGTTACAGATGCTTTCGCTGCATCTCACCGAAACTCGCCATCTCTGACTGGTTTTTCTGAGGAATTACCTTGTATTGCTGGCCGCTTGATGGAGAAAGAAATCAATGCATTACAAACGGCAGTTAACAACCCTCCAAGGCCCTATGTTGCCATATTAGGTGGAGCAAAGGCTGACGATTCATTTCGCGTCAGTCAGAACCTTATCGACAGAGGTGTTGTAGATACCATTGCCTTTGTTGGTGTTGTAGGTAACATGATGCTCTGGGTTCAGGGTGTAGATATTGGTGAAGGCAACAAGGAATTTATTCGCGGAACATTGGGGTCCGACTTTGATGCTGCTTGGTCTATGGCCGAACACCTCAACAATGATCACTCTGAGGTTCTATTCGTTCCAACCGACGTTGCAGTCGAGGCAAATGGAGAGCGAGTTGGCATGAAGGTCAGTCAGTTACCAACATCTTACCCAATCTATGATATCGGCGTTGAAACTCTAATGCGCCTTCGTCCTTTAATGATGGGAGCTGAATGTATACTTTGGAATGGTCCAGCAAGCTACTTTGAGAGACCAGCATTTGCATTTGGAACAATTGAGATTCTCAACATGTGTACTGAAACCGCAGCGATGACAATCGTAGGTGGTGGACATACAAGTGCATTGGTCAATTCTCGCGGTGTGTCGAATCGAGTATCCCACAATAGCACAGGAGGGGGTGCATGTCTGTGTATGCTTTCGGGTGATTCTATGCCAGTTATCGATGCCCTTGAGCGCTCTTACAACAAATTCGCCCCTCTATTCAAGGAATGATTGCCGGAGCAAGTATAATCTCTTGATATAATTCGCAACAAGGTATGGATGAGCAGCCGAAGACAGTTACCCTCGAGGGGAACCCTAGTGTAATATCGAATGAACAGACAACAGTTTTTGTCAACCAATCACCAGTTTTACCGGTACAGAAAAATGTTGCAGCAGTTGTTATTGGATGGATAATACTTGTATTATCAGCTATTGGACTTCTGATGACACCATTTACTATATTTTCAGATTTTGGCGCTACTGATTTTGATGGAAATCCTATAAGTTATCCTACATCTTACTTTGTAGTCGCGATTCTAACCGGATTAGTAGCCTCTGTTTTGGGGATTATTGGTGGATGGAAGATGACCAAATATGAGAAACAAGGAATTTGGATTATCTTCGGTAGTTTTGCAGTAAATTGGGTAGGAGGAATGGTGTCTCAATTCATTGCGGGAGATGCTATGGGTTCTGCAGAATTAGGAGCAGGTTTGGGTATAATGTCAGGCGTCTGTGGTATTTTCTGCTATGCAATTTGTGGCCTAATTGTGGCCATTCCATTGATGCTATCTGATGGCGGAATGGAGTAATCCAATGTCTCTGTTGAGCAAATATATTGGGAGTTTTCGAGCGGTTGAGGAAACGACATCAAGTATTCCTTCTACTCCAAGAGGGATGGTTAAAATATTGATGTCTTTGAAGGTTCTAACTGATTTATTCGGCGTTCTATTGATATTGGTAGGCATTGTGTCCGTAATTGGATTGATTGTGAAAACAATACTGTAAATCAGCACAACTTACTGAGATCCAACATGTGCCCGATTCTCTGATTTACATCATTCAAGATATAATCCAATGCTGATTTATCACGCCCTTCTGCCCGCATGACAAGAATTGGTTCAGTATTCGATGCTCTGCATAGGTACCATCCATCTGAGTAGTTGACTCGAATACCATCAACAGTAGATTTCTGCATATCTGAGAAGGCATCCTCTACGGCCTTCATCACATCTTCACGCTCGCCATTTAAGGGGACTTTTGTTTCATTTGTAGAGGGGTAGTCTGGAAGATTGGCAAATCTCTGGGAGAAGGAAGGTCCACCATCTTCAACAGCAGAGTCACGACCAATTATTTCGAGTAATCTTGCAGTATTGTATAGAGCGCAGTCGAAGCCAGGCCAGCGGTCGTTGAGGAAGAAGTGACCAGACATCTCTCCTGCCATCGGTGAGTTTGGATTGTCCTTTAGTTCACGTTTCATGAATGAATGACCAGTACGAACCATACGAGGAATTCCTCCGCTCTCTCGAATTGCCTCCTCAAGAGCCATACTGCATTTTACATCGTAGAAAACGACTCTCTCAGACTCAGTTCCGCCCCTTCTATCAACAAGAATATCTGCGGCAAATAATGCCATTAGTCGATCTGGATGAACAAATTTTCCATTCTCATCAACAACTCCAATCCGGTCACCATCTCCATCCATCCCTATTCCAAATTCACATCCATTTTCAACAACAGCTGCGCCGAGCTCAACCATATTCTTAGGACGAGTCGGGTCAGGGGGGTGGTTCGGGAATTTGTTATCCCATTCACAATGAATTGGTACAAGGTCGACACCCAAACGCGACATTAACTCAACAGCAAGAGGTCCTGGAACTGCATTGCCGCAATCAATTGCCAAACGGATTGGTCTCTGCGGCTTGCCCGAATTTTCAACTATGGTGTCTAGAACTTGATATTGGAAATCGGGTAATTCAGTTACATTTCCTGAGCCTTCTTTGAATTCCCCCGAATCAAAGGTTGCTTTGAGTTCCTGTAACTCTTCCCCAGCCATTGGTAATTTACCTCGACAAATCTTGAATCCATTGTATTCAGGAGGATTATGACTAGCAGTAATTGCAACCGCAGCGTCAACCGGCAAGTCCACAGTTGCTCGATATAGCACTCCTGTACTGGTCACACCCAAATCGAGAACATCTGCTCCAGATGAGTTAAGTCCGGCTAAGAATGCAGCGTGTAATTCTGGCCCTGAGTCTCGAATATCTCTTGCTACGGCAACAGTATTTGCATCCAAATGAGTCGCTATTGCTCGACCCAATTTCTCAGCAAATGCAGCATCTAATTGGCTACCCGCAAGGCCTCGAATATCGTAGGCCTTGAACACGCTCATACCTTAGGGGGGTCACTTGGCCTTCATCATCCCATCGCGGCGATGTTGAGTAATCAAGCAGAACCAGAACCCCGAACTGCACGGGCAATAATCTCGACCTTAGCCCCAGCTGGTAATTCTTTGACGGCAAATGCTGCTCGTGCTGGAAGAATTGTTCCTTCTAACCATGAAGCGTATACTTCATTGAAATCTCCAAAATCTGCCATGTTTTCCAATAGAACTGTGACCATTACCAAATCACTCTTACTTGATTCAGCCTCTGTTAGTAGATTGTCTATTTTGTTTAGAGCACAGCTCGCTTGTTCTTTGATGGAATCTCCTCCATCAATTCCTATCTGTCCGGCAACCCAAATATCGTCGCCAACAGTCATACATGGATTGTATGGGAATAATGGTGTTACTCCACCTCGTATTGCTTTTTTCTGGTTCATATCACTGCGAGTAGTATCTTAGTGATAGGATTATTCTTTGAACATATTCACAATTTTGACATGGTCTGCGGCTACATTTTCAGCATTCAGTTGCTCGATTGGAACCCAAGCCGCAGATACAGCGTCATCGTCTCCTATAGGTTTAGCAGAAGAATCGGCATCAACTAGGTAGAATAGTCCAACGCAGTGTTTTCGAGGATCTCTTCCGGGCGCTCCAAGCACATGCAGAATTTGTGGATTTTCACCCTTAACTCCAGTCTCTTCCATTAATTCTCGGATTACTGCATCTTCAGGGTCTTCTCCATAGTCGACAAAACCTCCGGGAAACGCCCACATACCTTGCCATACAACAGGATTTTCCCCTCTTTCAATCATCAATAATTCCAATCCATTATCCGTTTCACGGGCGGCTACAGCATCTACAGTAACGGATGGGCTTCGATAACCATCTCGGCCACACTCTGTGCATTTTTCATTCGCCATATTTTCTCTTCCTTAATTGATAGTCTTCTATAGCATTGTACAGATTAATCCTTGAAAATGATGGCCAGTGTACATCTGTAAAGTATAGTTCAGCATAGGCGATTTGCCAAAGAAGAAAGTTCGACACACGCTCTTCTCCTGAAGTTCGGATTACAAGATCAGGATCCGGGAGTTCTGCAGTGTAAAGTCTACTTGAGATAGTTGAGGGGTCAATCGATTCGATTTCCAGAGTTCCCGATGCGTGTTCAGAGGCTATTCGCTTTACTGCATCAACAATTTCTTCTCGTCCACCATATGCAAGACAAACGGTAAACAAGAAATCATCGTACTCAGCCGTTGCTTCGCAGGCCTTATCGATTGCATCTCTAACTCTTTGAGGCAGTAATTCAGTACGTCCAACAACCTGCACTTTCACTTTATTTTTGTGAATCAATGGATCGACACTAATCTCATTGAGTCCACTTTCATAGAGATTGAATAGAGTATTCAATTCATCCTCGCTTCGGCCACTAAGGTTTTCAGTAGATAGTGCATAAACGGTAAGATATGGAATTTTCAGTTCCAAAATCCATTTCATTACTTCTTTCAATCGTTCTTTTCCTGCTGCATGGCCAGTTTCAGTCTGCAAAGATTTGGACCATGCAAATCTTCTATTTCCATCCATAATCATTGAAACATGTTGCGGCATCATTTCAGGACCAGCCGATAGAATACGATCTCGCATTCGATTTCTCCGAATTCGGTCAACTCTAGAAACAAAACTCCAAGCTAGTGAGGAATTTGCCATCCAACGTGCAGGAATCGCAATAATTCGGAATTTCAACAACCAATGAGCAAGCGCATCTAAACGCAGACCTGTAGCCTTACGTGCGCGACCCATGCAGTAACCAAATGAGGTTCGCGCTAAAGGTCGTCGGCGCAAAGTCCTGATTCATTCAAAGACGAGGTTCGCCGAATCTCCCACTTTATCGAGCAGACCTCTTTCAGCATTGACAACAATAACTTGTTCACAGTGTTCCCAAACAGGGATGTCATGCTTGCTGTTACCTGCATAACCGAACTTTTTCTCTCCAAAACGCGCGATTAGTGCCTCGGCTTTGCGCTGCCCTCGTAGATTGGTTATCCCATCAGAACCCATGACATCATCGAACAAACCAACATGTGCTGCTATGATTTCAGCCAAAGTTCGATCTGATGCGGTAGCTAGGATGATTGTTCTACCTCGTGCCTTTTCTCCTGTTAACCAATCTACGAATGCCTCATGATAGGTTAGCTCTGCAGGATCAAAAACAAGTTTTCGGGCAAGTTGTTTTTTCCACTTAGCTCGCTGTCCTGTCAATTCAAGAATAATAGTTGATAGAATCATCCAAGGACGTCTCAGAAAAACTTGTTTAGCACTAACTCTACTCATGTCGGTAAGAATGAGAGTGCCATCCATATCGACAGCCAGTGGCATATCCTC
>JASMAJ010000036.1 GCA_030754395.1 Candidatus Thalassarchaeaceae archaeon
CGTCCCGGAATCGACGATTAGCCTCCATGACACGTTGCCATCAACCCAGCCAGACCACTCGACGAGGTGAGGGTCATCGTGGCTGTGCTCGCCCCCATCAGTCAGGACCACGAGCTCCATTCCCGGACAGCCGACCTTTAGGCACTCAACTTGAATCCAGACCGGCCCAATGGTGCTGAACGACTCATCTCTGAGCACCACCCCCGTATCCTCATCAGCACTGACGGCAGCGCTGAGCGCAGCCAGCGCTATCAGACCAGCCAATAGGCCCGCTCGGACTTCTCGCACATCTGGCCGACAACACTCCACATTAGAATGCTTCAAGCGAACCGCATCACTGGCGGGCCCTATGAGTGAGCGTCCTCTTGCCCGCGGGGTTATCGCAAGACAGCGTTTTGCCCGTCTTTTTGCTCTAGGCGACAGGAAAGCACCATTATCATGGTCTCCAGCACTTGTAATCACTTCACAAGACCCAGAATTGCCTATTGAAATAGCTCCATTTTGTGTTTCTCGAGACAATTCAATAATTCCTGCAACTTTATTGATAGAAACTCGTGCTAATATTTGTATTCCATTTGAAGGTCCAGAGGCATGGACGGCAGAAGAGGGGTTAATCTTACCATCAAGTTTAGTTGAATCAGATAGCGGTATACAATCGGCAGGAAATCAATTATTACCAATTTCATGGCAGTCTCTGCATCATGCTTCTTCTCTATTAGATGATGATGTTGAACCATCAGTGGTCGCATTAATCGATGCTCCTCAGTTAGCAGAGAGACCTGGTAAACTTATTCAGGCAGTTGACTCGATTCGTAATAGATTCCCCAATTCATTGATTTGGACTCCTGGTATTGCTGGACCAGATAATTGTGCATTATTGAGTTGGATGGGAGTAGATTTATTCGATTTATCTAGGTCACGAGAGGCTACGTCAAGAGGCGTTATTCTCAGTGAAAATGGTCCACGCGAGGTCGATAATTCAACAGGTGAGTCTGCTGAAATGCAAACTCAGGTTGATGCCTGGGTTCGTGCTCTATCCTCGACTAGAACAGCAATTCGAAATGGCACCTTACGTGAATTGGTAGAACGCCAGGTTCTTTCTAGCCCTAGATCGGTTGAACGTTTACGCCGCCATGATTCAATAATGAGTGAAAGAGCAATAGAAAATCCTGGTTCTGTAGGTCTAGCCAGTAACGTAGAAATTGGCAGGAGGCTCAGATGCTATTCCTATAGCAGTAGAAATGATCCACTGATTAATGAATGGAAACGTAGGGTCGCAAATGAGCACACTCCGCCCGAACATCAATCCAAAGTTCTTGTATTACTGCCCTGTTCTGCACAGAAACCTTACCGTCTCTCACAGTCTCATAGGAGGTTCTTACGTCGAATAAATACTAGAGGGGTAAACCAAGTCATGGTTACTGCTCCATTAGGATTAGTGCCGAGAGAATTGGAGGACATTTGGCCCGCGGCTCATTATGATATACCTGTGACTGGAGACTGGGATTTGGAAGAACTCAATTCAAATAGAGAGATGATTTTTAATTATGCTTCTCGTAATGGATTTCAATTAGTTATCAATCATTCAGGGATAGATGTTACAATCGAAGGAATAGAAGTTATTGATACTAGAATGGGAATGTCTGCAGGTTCCGAAGAGTCGCTTTCTAGACTTGAAGTTGAAGTGGATAAAGCGACTAAAGAATATAATTTACCCAATCCCAAGGAATCTCAACACAGGCTAAACAAACTAAAATCCCTATCTAGATTCAAGCATAGTACTGATGATTGGTTAGAAGGAGCCAAGGTTAGTGGCCGCCCTCCTATCTTCCGTATTGAAAAAGAAGGTGTCCAAATAGCATTATGGAATCCTAGAAGTGGAAGGTTTTCATTCTCAAAGGCTAGTCTTTCTTCACTCGATTCTTGTAATGCTCTTCCTAGAGTACACCTCACTCCTGAAACAAATTGGAAAGGTGATTTATTTTCTACCAATCTCTCTAAAGTTGATACTCAAATCTGTATTGGCGATGAGGTGCTGGTGTTTCAAAATGACAAACTCGTAGGCAGTGCCAGAGCTACAGCTGCAGGATGGGAATGGCCAAACGGTCCGGGTAGGCTGGCGAAGGCTCAACACAGATTGTGACCCCTCTCTTTCAAGTTGCTATGCGCAGCGATTAAAGAGGGGCAGTAGGTCGGCGAGCCGCTTGAGGTGACCTAAATGGCTCGTATGCATAGTAAGGGAAAGGGTAAGAGTGGCTCTGAAAAGCCCAATGCAAGTAAAGTGCCAGAGTGGGCAATGTCCGATAAGAAGGAAGTTGAGGAGTTAATTCTGAAACTTTCTGGTGAGGGACACTCGACAGCAATGATTGGAACAATTCTACGTGATCAACACGCCGTTCCTGATGTAAGATTGGTAATGGGCGAGCGAATTGCTCAAACACTTTCTCGAAATAACATCGGTGGTAAGTATCCAGAAGACATGATGAATATGATGCGTCAGGCTCTCAGAATGATAGATCACTTGGGTACAAATCGTAAGGATTTGCATAACGGTCGCCAACTTGAACTCACTGAGTCCAAGATTCGCCGTCTTGCTAGATATTACCAGAGTACAGGACGAATCGATTCAGATTGGGCTTACAAACGAGATCAACTTCGTTTGATGGTCGAGTGATTTCTTAATCGATGGAGATTTGAACTAGCGCCTGTAAGCCTCAATGATGAGGCGGCTTCTGGACTCGGAGCAATTTTCTCCAATTGCCCCTGTTCTGAATGATGCTGCAAATTCAATTCGTTCTTTTGAAGGAACTGTGATGTTGCTTGCTGCTCCTTCATTAGTTGGCGTTTTGAGCGTAGTTCCAATCGAGGCTGCTTTGATTGAATCTGGAATTAAATATCGACGAAGATTTAGAATTGAATCGCCAAATACTGGTTCATGGATTCATGTACTCGGGCCTGGGAATGAAGAGGGACCGAAGTTTTCTTCAAGTCCTCCCCAATTATCTCTCTCAGGCATGGTGGTTGAAGGCCTTAGGGGCTCTTCAGGAGATATTAGACGAGGGCCCCTAACTACTGTTGCTCAGGCACATGCTCTTGCTCAGTTAATTTCGCCTAACGGTGTTAGACTTAGAAAATTAAGGCCTTGGTTAATTTCTGGTAATTGGATGCATTCTGCTTTGGACACAACCTATGATCCTGTTTTTACTACATTAAGGGATACTTTGGATAATGAAGGAACGGCCACAATTGTACCCTTGCCTGAGGTTATTTCACCAGAGATTATGACTACTCCTTGGATTGAGGAAATTGCTCTTGAAGCAGTATCTTCGCGTTGGGAAAAACTTGACTTAGAGGGTCGGGCTAGAGCCCTTTCACATCTGATGAGGCCAATACTATCCCAAAGCAAGCCATCTACTGCTCGAATAGAAGAACTTGGTTGGCATAGAGTCTTGGGTATTGGATGGGAAGTTGATTTAGCCTCTCAGATTCTTCAGGCCACTCGTTTATGGAAAACAATGCCTGCAGGTGAAGCCGCTCAAATTCTAGCGGATTCACTGTTGCAAACAGGTCAAGTGCCATCACTCGAGTCTTAGAACAGAATCACAAGAATCGCACGGAATCCTCAGTGGTCGAACTTCAGATTCAACCATAATTGATGATTCACACTTCGGGCACTTGATGTGTGATGTTTTCACTTCTTTATTTCGTTCAGCACGATTAGTTCTAGGCGAAATTAATGCTACAGGGAATACCAGAAGCATACTGGAAGTCACCACGCCAAGGACAAACGGAATATCTAGTCCTAGGACATATAATGAAAGGGCTAAACCTCCAAGAACAATTACAGTTAACATAGAAGGAATCCTACTCCTTTTCCGTGTTAAGAATAGTCCAAGTCCAAGCGCGATGACTAGTAAGAATACGCAAACCATTGCAGAAACTAGAGGGCTATATAGAGCACCCCCACTCGGAACAAATTCTACTCTAAATGATTTTTCAGAATCTAGCTCATTGTCATTAATTGTTATTGTCTCAAGCAGAATCCACCGTCTATGCTTTGCATCAATATCTTCCGCAGACATTCCCCCAAGACCCTGTAATGCAGAAGAACGAATCTCTACAGATAAGTCGATTTCGTCATAATATTCTTCTTGAGTGGTTCTGACAAAGGTCTCAATCAACAATTGTCTTTCTCCCGTTGAAATCTCATACGAGGTGTCAATAGTGATTTTGATATTTTCTGAACTAAAAGCTCGTGTGGCACCGAGATCGATGGTGATATCGGTCGGTCCGAGTTCTACGGGATTAACGCCCAGAATTGCTTCAGCATCTAATGAGAGGCCATTTGCCATGAACGACTTCAGATCGTTTCCAGAGCCAATGAGGTGACCTTGTAGAGCACTCAACTCCGAATCATCAACTAATCCATTATGGAAGTCCGAGTCTGGTATTGAGCCTGAGTATGTTCTTAGGTTTCTCCACCAACTGCTCGATGAAAGACTATCATTTCCTATGTTGTCCAGTCCCCATCGCATCCATTGGGACATAGCACCTTCAAACTCTAGAGTGACGGTTTTTTCAATTTCATTACCATTGTACTTTGCCTCAATGTCTATTGACATCGGCGTCCCTCCAGTTCGCAGTGGTTCAGCAGCCGGATACCAACTCCCTGTACCTCCTCCTTCTTCACCAGCAGTGATGTCAAACGTTCTATTGGCCTCTATTCTAAGTCCATTTTGTGGAATTAAGTAAAAATCAATAATGAAAGTCCCTGAGTCGGTACTTTCGGGAATCATCCAAACAAAAGTCACCTCTACTCCTTCCTCGGTAGGTGTTGAAATGGGGCTTTCTGTGATTTCTGAATTGGCAACCATCATACCTCCTGTAGATGAGGACCATATCTGAGAGTCGAATCCAGATTTGAGGTGAATAGGGAAATAAACAAGTCTTCCATTCACGCTAGCATCTTTAATATCAATATCGACTAGAGGTAGTTTCAGTGTTAGTTTAGCTATGTTTTGAACTGAACCCCATAAGAAGCGTATCCCTGCTTCGTCACCAGGACTTGCGAAAGAGAGGCTACGAACTGAAAAACTAATTTTCACTTTATCTCCATCTTTAATTTCTCCTTCATCTACAGAAATAGGAATATTTACTGTCCCTTCACTTGATATGAAAAGTCCTGCTCCTGCATCTCCTTCGTAGTAGTTACTTCCAATATTTACTCCGACTGTGGCATTAATTTGTATTCCTGCTGCGGCTTCAACTTCATATGGGATACTAAACTCCCATGTTGAGTTTGAATAATTCCCTTCAGTTCCCCAGATAATAGACCATGTTCCTATTTCCACTTGTCCCTGAATTGAGGGGGTGACTAATTTTTCAAATTCTTCGTCTAGTTCTGATTCAAATGGAGAGAGCACTCCATTATTTGGATCACCTAGTAAAAATAAATCAAAATCGTCACTCGCACAGCATTCGTTATCTACGTCTGCAACTACTGGGCTGAACGTGACACTGCTCATCAATAAAACAGTAATTAGAGCTAGGACAACAGAGCCCTGCCGAGGCATCATGTTACTTCTGGTTCGCCCACTGTCCTTGAATGCGACCCTTGATGGATTCCACAAAACATGGTTTTGCTTATCAGATTAATATTACGAAACCAAGCAAGATTGTTTTATCCATGCAGGAAAAGAAGGTTGACTTTACCATCTTCTTGCACTGGTTCTATCCTAGCAAATCCTACTCTTTCCAGTTGAATAACAGCCCCTTCGTTCAATTCAAAATTTTCAATCAAACCTTCTTCAATTACAAGACTATCTCCCTTGTTGCGAGTTAGGGTTGCTGAAATTGCCATTGAACTAGGAAGCCAATGAACAATCTGCCTCTTGTCTGTTTTCTCCCATGATTCTACAATGGCTTTGTTCTCTGAAATTTGGACATCGGCGAAATCTTTTAATCGAATCTTATTGTTCTTCAAATCATTCTCTTCAATAAGAATTGAACCATCATCCATATCCCACTCCCTATTGCCTATTTCTGATCCATCCGGATGGCGGGCGACTGAGACTTTCATTATCGGTTCTTTCGAAAAACTACTGGAATCTAAATGAAGTGTCTTAGCACCTCGAATGAAGGAACGTCGTTCGCATTTTTTATCAATAATTGAAGAATTAAATGATTCAATTGTCTGCATCGAGATGGATATGTCCTTCTGAGTCAGACCAAGTTCTATCCAAAAATCTCGTAATGCAGCAGGGTCAAACCCTTTTCTTCGCAATGCGCTTATTGTCGGTAAACGTGCGTCATCCCAACCTGAGTATTTCCCATCTTCAATTTGAGACCGCATCCCTGATGTCGAGAAACTACCAAATTCATGCACCTTTACACGACCCCAATACAGAGTTTCAGGATAATTCCAACCAAAGTGCTGGTAAAGCAAAGTTTGTTTTCTTGTTGAGTCCATCAAATCCTTACCTCGGATGATATGAGTTACTCCTTGTTCGTAGTCTTCTATTGCACTCTGGAAGTCGAGGAGAGGCCATACTTTGTATTGTTCTCCAACCATTGGATGAGATGTGTGCTGGATACGTAGTGCGGGCCAATCTCTAAGTGCAGGATTCGGGAGTTGAAGGTCTGTTTTGACACGTACAACAGCACCTCCTTCTTCGATACCTCCATTATTCATCGAATCCCAATCCTTCAAATTTTCTTCAATTAGGCGGTTTCTACAAGTGCATGGTGTTTTCGAATCTCTTAATTTCTTAAATTCAGCTGCCGAACATCGGCAAACATAACCGAACCCTGAGGAAATCATTTGATTAGCATAATCAAGATAGACTGGCATCCTATCACTTGCTCGAATAATTATATCAGCAGATTTTCCAGACAACCATTCAAATTCTTTCTCTATCCAACTATATGCTTTAGGGAGAGGAGGTTTTACCTTTGTGTCAGTATCATCAAATCGTAGGACTATTTTCCCATCATACATTTCAGCATATTGGGAATTAATTGCCACACCCCTAGCGTGACCTAATGTGAGTGGTCCGTTAGGATTTGGTGCAAATCGCAGAATAACGGCGCCCTTAATGGCATTTGGTAGTGGTTTTAGTCCAATCCGTTTCTGTTGTTTCTGTCGACTAAGAGCTTCGGGATTTGTAGCAGAAAGCGCAGTCCTAGCGGCTTCCACCCCTTCTTTATCTGCTAATTCATTTGCAGCATCAACTTCATTCATTACAAGTGACTTCAGTTCTTTTGCTCTGGATCTAAGATCTGCTCTCTCACTAAGTAATCTGCCAAGAACGGATCCAACCTGGCCTTTACCGTTGTATTCAACAGCATTTTGCAAGGCATATTTACGAACAGTTGCGATAATATCCTCCCCCCAGTCGTCAGTTGCGGGCATCTTATCAAGCCAATGGCCGGTTATGAGGCATTTGACGCTTATCTTCTTCGCCAGTCTTCAAGAGTTGATTGTACGATGGAACCGCCATTTCGATTTCTGATAGGAACAGGTGTTCCGTGCACCTCAGTCCAAATGTCTGATACGGTTGCCCAACTCCATCTAAGGCAGTCATGAGGCGATTTATTTTCAAGGAGTTTTTTGACTGCAATTCTAGTCTTTTGATCTGAAGGATAACCTGAACCAATCTCAATACCTGTTCTAATTTCAATCTCCTTGATTTCAGAGTCTCTTGTGAC